>NZ_CEXWTU010000051.1:14942-23227 GCF_982758155.1 Marinagarivorans sp.
CAACGAGCCATCACATTGGACTGCACAAACTACCACCAGTGTTGCGTGACTTTGCGGAACGCTACCCCAAGGTGAACCTGCGTTTTGAATTTTTAGACTCAGAAGTCGCTTGCGAGCGCGTACTGCAAGGTAGATGTGAGCTTGCCCTTGTGACGCTGCCACCAAAGATAGCTCCACCGCTTACTGCCACTGCCATCTGGCACGACCCTTTAGTGTTTATCACCAGCCACCAAAGCACCATTTCCGTCGATTGCACACTCGCCGAACTCAGCCAAAGCCCTGCCATACTACCCGACTTGAACACCTATACCGGGCAGTTGATCCATCGCTTTTTTAACGAACAAGACTTAAGCCTGAACATCAGTATGGCGACTAACTTTTTAGAGACGATAAAAATGCTGTGCTCTGTAGGGCTGGGCTGGAGCGTACTGCCAGCCAGCATGCTCGACGAACAACTGAAAGTGTTAAAGGTTAAAAGCTCAACACTTAAGCGCGATCTGGGCCTTATTCAGCATACCGGTCGCACACTCAGCAACGCTGGCCAAGCATTTATCACACGATTAAACAATACGACGCCAAATGGATCTAAGGTTTGATACCTGACCACAGACGCAAGCAAACATTTCTGCTATAACGACTGCATAGAAAACAAGGGGATTCTAATGAAAAAACTATTACTGGCCTCAATGGCCGCATTCTGTGCGCCGACGGCCTTTGCCGACTTTATTGGTGTGCATGGTTCAATTTCAACTTGGCAGAGTACATTTAGTGGTGAAATTGCTGGCACGGCTAAACTTGCTGAACGAGAAGCTTTCGGCTGGGGTGTTCCAAGCTTTGATGAACGTGGCTTTGAAAAAAACCAACAACTTTTTGGTCACATCGCTTTTGAGCACCCAATACCACTTTTGCCCAACGTTCGGCTCGGCTTTTCTAAAATAGCGGACAGCGGCACTAGCCCAGAAGAGATTAACACTCGCGAATTAAGCAGAGGTGTTATTAATGACAAGGAGATTTTTACAACGCTCGCTCAAGATGTTTACACCGAACTGAATATTGATGCTCTAGATGTCACTTTTTATTACGAAATTTTAGACAACTGGGTCAATTTAGACCTAGGCCTAACAGTGCGCCAGATGACGGGTGAGTTTTATGAATCGTCATTCATCGAATACCTTCCTGCAAGTACCTTAGGTAACAGCTGTATCAACCTCGGCTTTTCAAGTAGAAGCCTCATACCTGGAGGACCAAGCCTCTGCGAAATCCCACCACTAGGCTCAACAACTGACATAGACTTTATTGTACCCATGCTATTTGGAGAGATTCGCTTCGATCTCCCACTTTCTGGCTTTTTTGTTGGAGGCCGAGGCCATGCCATCGCTTACAGTAGTAACGAGGTTATAGACCTAGAAGTTGAAGCTGGCTACATGTTCGATATGACGGTTATGGAGCTTGGTGCTGCACTAGGATATAGAACCTCCAGCCTTAAAGCCGATGACCTAGAAGGCCTATACTCTGATGCAACCCTAGACGGCTTTTACGGTAGCCTAAAAGTTCATTTTTAGCGCTTAATTTACAGTCAAGGTCAACTCAGCCTGCTTAACAGCCTCTTCAATAAGAGGCTGTTCATTAGCTTCCATCCAGTAATAACTCGCACGATTCCAACGCCCAGCCGCTTGGTAACGATAATAGGAAATATGCTTGTTATTAGCAGCTGACTCCTGCTCCTTGGTTAATAAATTCTGCGACACTCGGGCGGCTTGCTGCCACGCCAAAGCCGAAGCTTTAATATTACCTTCACCTACATACGCAAACGCTAAGTGCTCACTCAATTGACTGGCGCTACGTAAAATGCGCATCGTTAATAAGCGATACGCTTTTTTCTCTTTTACAGTTTGCGCATTGGCAAACTTCCCCCAAAGCACCTCACCATAAGCCTCAAACTGCGCAACAACATCCACTATTTCAGCGCGATAATCACGCCACAATATTTCAGCTTCCGCATCACCTTTACGTAACCGGTCTCCCTCTGCGGCGTTGCGCTGCGTGGAATAGAGACGTTCGATATTTTGATTCAATAACTTATGCACTTGTAGTGCATCACCAAAGAATTGGCGTTCTTCACGGTAGCGCACGTTATCAAGGTCATCTTTTACAGACCACATGAGCATCACGACCTGACGTTTATACTGCCTGAGCGTCTTTAGTGTAGTTGCGGTGACTTCTCGATTAATCGTCGACAAAGCCACAGGGCTAGCGGCTGGACCCTGCAGACCACAATACTGCTGCGGCTTTCCCTCGTTGGCCGCACAAGCCGCCTTAATGCTTTTTTCTGCACTGAGACACTGCTCCTGCCAAATGGGTAAAGATATCACCTCACAGTCACAGTTCACGAGCGGGCATAGCTCCTCTGCGAAAAGCACAGTACTACCACCCATAAACATAGCCAGAACAACAAACAGGCTAACGACACGGGCCAAAAGAAATCGGCTTGTGCGCATATTGAATCCTAATTTAAACAATGAATTAACCGATAGCTCAGGCGTAAGGGACGAAGCAATAATAGTTTATCCAATTAGGCGAAGAGATCGGCTTTCTTATCGAGGCGCTTAAAGGGGCACATGCAGGGGCATGTAACGCTTTAAGCAACGAAGGTAAGGATGTCGGGATCAAGCATTAGTGGATGAAATATTGTTTCCTCGCCCCTAACGTCAAATAGCTTACGCTGCGCGAGTATTTTAGATAAAGGTCGAAGTATACGCCAACTATTGGATGCTTTCTGCTCAATCAGTCGTTATTTTTCTGGCTGAAGAACCCAAGATGCACTCACGACACTTGCCCCCCCGAACTACAAGGCCCTTTAGGCATAACAAATAGAGCAACCACAAAAGCGAGCACAGCCATAACTGCCGCCGCTGTAAACGCCACGCCACCACCCAAGTGCCACAGCCAACCAGCCGCATAAGTACCTACCGCCGCACCGCCGCCAAAACCCACAGCACTGTATAGCGCCTGCCCTCGCCCCTGCAAAGCCTCGCCAAAATAGGTTCTCACTAAGGTCATCGCCACAGCATGCACCAAACCAAAAGTAAGAGCGTGACCTATTTGCACGATAAAGAGTAACGCAATACTCTCTGGGAATATTCCAATCACCCACCAACGTAATGCAGCAACGGCAAAACACATCAGTAAGCAGTTCTTTAAACTCATTACTGCCAGCAATCGAGACGCGTAAATAAATAGCACGATTTCAGCAACAACGCCCACACTCCACAGCACGCTAATCGCTGTTCGACTATAACCATAATCCTGCAGGTGTAGCGTATAAAACCCGTAATACACACCATGACTGATCTGCAACAAGAACACGGCAATAAAAAAACCAGCGACGGTAGGCTTACGCAATACAGCCCACATACTCGAGGCTTCATTCATTCTGCGCTCAACTTTCGGGGCATCCGGCAAGGTGCAGCTAACAAAAGAAACGAGTACCAACCCCAACATTAAGCACAGCGGCAAATAGTTGATCGACACGCTATCAAACAACACCCCGAGAACGAGCACCATGACGATAAAGCCCACAGAGCCCCAAAGGCGAATATAACTATACAAACTCGAACGTTCGCCCAGGTGACTCAAGGTCAACCCCTCAAACTGTGGCAGCACGGCATTCCAAAAGAAGCTAAAGACAAAAGACGCGACCAGTAATACCCAAAAATCTTGGGAAAACAGCAAAGCGACAAAACTGATCAACGCGCCGAAAACACCCACGCGAATAATTAACAGGGGGCGACCCGTAGCGTCCGCAATAACCCCCCACACATAAGGTGCCATTAAACGCGTGATCATAGGGATGGCGGCAAGCAGGCCGATGATATGAGGCGCAAAGCCGATATTGTCGAGATACGCACTCCAGTAAGGCGATATCCCACCAATAACGGCAAAGTAACCAAAGTAGACAGCGCTTAAGCGCCAGTAAGGTGTACCTGAAATCAACCGGCAGCGCCGGGAACCACGGGCTCAACAACGGGATTGGCACCATTCTGGCCACGCTGGCGCAAAGCGTGATCCAACAAAATAATCGCCAGCATCGCTTCAGCAATGGGCGTCGCGCGAATTCCTACGCACGGGTCGTGGCGACCAGTGGTAATAATTTCGGCCGCCTCGCCATTCACATCCACGCTACGCCCAGGCAAACGTAAACTCGAGGTTGGCTTTAACGCTATATGCGCAACAATATCCTGGCCAGAAGATATTCCGCCCAAGACACCACCCGCATGATTACTCAAAAAGCCTTCGGGCGTGATCTCATCGCGGTGTTGTGTACCTTTCTGCTCCACACAAGCAAAGCCATCCCCTACCTCTACACCCTTTACCGCGTTAATACCCATCAAGGCATGTGCGATATCGGCATCTAAGCGATCAAATACTGGCTCGCCCCAACCGGCAGGCACCCCCTTCGCCACAACGGTTATTTTGGCACCAATGGAGTCGCCCTCTTTGCGCAACGCATCCATGTAAGCTTCCATTTCCGGTACTTTTTCGGCGTCTGGACAAAAGAACGGGTTGTTATGAATTTCACTCCAATCGACCTTATCGATAGTAATCGGCCCCAACTGGCTAAGGTATCCTGCCACCTCAACACCAAATTGTGCTTTGAGTACTTTTTTAGCTAAAGCGCCCGCGGCAACACGCATGGCAGTTTCTCGAGCAGAAGAACGACCGCCGCCACGATAATCGCGAATGCCGTACTTGTGGTGATAGGTGTAATCGGCATGGGCCGGCCGAAACTGATCCTTAATTTTACCGTAATCTTTAGAGCGCTGATCCGTATTACGAATCACCATGCCAATAGAAGTACCCGTTGTTTTGCCTTCAAAGACACCGGATAAAATTTCGACTTCGTCGGGTTCGCGGCGCTGCGTTGTGTGGCGAGAAGTCCCTGGTTTACGACGATCGAGATCAATCTGCAAATCGGCTTCCGAAAGCTCTATGCCCGGAGGACAACCATCCACAATGGCGCCCAATGCTAGACCATGACTTTCACCAAACGTAGTGACTGTAAAGAGCTTACCTATCGTATTACCGGACATAATTTTAAACCTTGGTAGACACGAGCCTGCCGACATCGCGATACATTGAGAAACAAAACCATAAAAGCTGCGTGATTATACGCAATAACCGCAAACCATGTGATAGGCGAATAGAACAGCTATCGTGATTCTTTATCCACATACAATCACAAACAAAGCAATACTTCGCCGCCACAATGGCGCATACACCACTTTGTGAAACACTTGGCAATTATTAGCTAAAAAAGCAATAGACATATCATTAATACGGATGGGTACTAAAAAAGGGGCATCAATGGGTTTAAAATTGCTAATGATATCGATTACATTCATTCCCGAGGGTTCATAATGCATCGCCCACTCTTTCTTGCACTTGGCGTCACCTTACTCAGCGCATGTGTTGCTACACCGGACGAAGAAAACTCCAGCTCGTCTATTGCGCTCAGCTCTCAAGCTAGCAGCGCTAGTTCAATACCGGTCACACTCTCAAGCGAGGCGGTGCCTACCAGCTCAAGCAGTGCAGCCAGCTCCGCGGGGCAAACTCTCAGCTTTCCTGCCGGAGATGCGAGTCGCGGTCGCATTTATTACACGGATAACTATAAAAACGATAATTTGCAATGCACTAGCTGCCACGATGATGACGGTAATGGCGCTGTAGCCAAAATCACAGCCGGAAAAATCAGTTACAACTACAGTAAAGATGAACTTGGCGAAATGCCATTAGCGGAATACATTTACCGCTATATGCCCGACGCCGCCGATAGCGGCCGCTGCGACGAACAATGCGCCGCCGATATCGCCGCTTATATTGACTCATGGGCCTCTCAAAGCTCTAGCTCAACACCCACACTAACTTATAAGGGCAACATCTGTGATGATCGAGTTACTTATGGGGCTCGCCAGTTAAAACTACTAACCCGCGGCGAATACCAAAACACCATTGAAGATCTCGTCGGTATCAATTTTGAAATCAGCAATAGCCTGCCCGATGACACTTATATCCACGGTTTCAGCAACAACGTCGGTGCCAGCGTCACCGAAGTCCATGTCGACAGCTACCTTATAGCCGCAGAAGAAATCGCCGCTTGGTCAAAAGCTCGCGGCTTTAACGGCATTGTTAATTGCGGTAGCGTTACAGCTGCGCAATGTGCCGCCGCATTCACGCAAGGCTTTGCTCAATCCGCATTCCGCCGGCCACTTAACCGCGAAGAAATCACAGCGATATCAAGTCTCTTTGGCGATGGCTTTATTGATGGCGATATTAATAACGGCATCGAAATGGCACTTACTGCCGTGCTTTCATCACCTGCCTTTTTATACCGTTCGGAACAAGGTGTTGCTGTTTCACAGGGCGAATACGACGGTGGCCAGTATGTATTTACAGGCACTACAACCGAACTAAAAGCGACTGACCTTCAACACAACTTTGGCGAAGCCGGCGATTTAGATGGCGCCTGGAAAGTTCGCTCGCGAGATCAACAAGAAGCAAAACTAGAGAAACACTTATCCTACACCGGCACTGGCACCCTAATGGAAGTTAAGGTGAAAGGCACAACTATTGGTGGCACCGTGCCGAAAATGACGGTTGCCGTGAACAGCTTCTCTCACGAAGTGACTGTCGACTGGCAAGACTACCGAACGATTAAAGTCTACTTTCCTGGCGTGTCCGGTCATCACGGCACACGTATAGCGCTTGATTTACGCAGCAAAGTCTACGACGAGTCTTTCTTCGAGGTGCATACCGTAACTTACGGCGAAGCCGAGTTAATGGAAAACGCACCCGACCTTGATGCCTACGCATTAACACCTTATGAAATAGCCACCTATCTTGCCTACACGTATACCGGCAGCACACCCGATGCTGCACTTATGGCGGCGGCCGAAAACGGAGAACTCAACACAGAAGCCCAAATTGCCGCACAAGTGGGTCGCCTTATTGAATCGCCACGCGCCAAAGCCCATCTGGGTGATTTTGCCGCACAATGGCTAGGCACCGACGACGCACTCCGTGAAGCTAAAGATCCTGCCAAATACCCAGAACTTACCGAAGAAGTTCGTCGCGCAATGGTGCAAGAGGTGCGCGAACTCTTCGCCCACGTAGTGCTGGATGACACTCAAACCATTGACCAATTTTTTGCCGCCGATTACACCTTTGCTAACGCCACGCTGGCTAGTTACTACGGCTTGAGCGGTGCTAACGGCAACGCATTCAGCAAAATTGATGGCGGTGCAAATCGCGGCGGTATTCTTACTACTGGCGCCTTTATGACAGCCTACGGTAACAATGATGAGACCTCACCTATTCGTCGTGCCGGCGCCGTTCGCGAGCGCTTACTGTGCCAAGATATTCCACCACCACCACCGGGCGTTGTCATTGATCGCGAAGCCGCCGCCGCTGAGCTAGCTAGCCAATGGGAAGGTGGGCATATCACCAACCGCGAGCGTTATCACGAATTAACTAAAGAAGGTTCATGCCAGGCGTGCCATAAAGAAATCATTAACCCGCTCGGTTTCGGCATGGAAGATTACGACACCATTGGCCGTCATCAGAATATTGACCGCAACGGTCTGATGGTTGATGCCAGCGGCGAGCTTATTGGCTTAAGCTTTGTTGGCGACGGTGCACGTTTACCATTTTATGGCGCCAAAGAGCTTTCGCACTCACTAGCAACCTTAGATAGCGCCAAGCACTGTTTTGCGCAAAACCTGTTTCGCTTTGCGATGGGTACAGGCCACGAGGTTATTGATGAAGACAATGAAGATTTGGGGTCTCTGACCGAACAAGAACATACTGACTACAGCTGCTCGATTGATGACATTACAGCCGCTATGGTTGCGGCTGATAGCAATCCTAAAGAAATCCTAAAGCAGTTGGGTGCGCTAAAGCTCGTGCGCTACCGCAAAGAACTTAACCGATAAGCGAAGGCCTACAATTATGAAAAAACATCAATTTGCAATCGGTAGCCGTCGCTCATTCGTTAAAAGCGCCGCGAAAATGGGCCTATCCTCCGCCGCACTCAATAGTGGCCTTATGGGCGCTAATATGCTTTGGAGCCGAGGCGCACTCGCACAAGACGGGCCAGCACCAAAACGCTTTATTACTATCCACATTACTAATGGCGCCCACCCAGAAAATTGGCACGCCAAAGGCGAAGGCAGCGACTTCACTTTACCGCAAGGCAGTGCTCCGCTTGGCATTAGCGGCATACGCGAGCG
>NZ_CEXWTU010000051.1:23237-24408 GCF_982758155.1 Marinagarivorans sp.
TTTTATCGATGGCCTCGACGGCCAAGGCGGCCATGGCCCGCATCACTACTGCATTGCCAACGATAAAAAAACCTCACTCGACATTTATGCGGCCAATACAATTGGCGCCGAAACACCGTTTAAATCATTGCATTTGGCAGCCTACCCACAAGGTAGCTTGTCGCGCATTAATGGCAATGGTATTCCTTTCGACTTAAACCCGGTGAAGGTTTACGATCGTATGTTCCCAGAGGCCCTTGGTGAAGGCGAGCGCGACTGGACCACCATTCGACGCCAGGGCATTTTTGGTGCAAACCTAAAAATGCTCAATGAATTCAAAAAAGACGTTAATGCGACTCAACGCGACCGCCTCGACTTACACGCTGATTCAATCCAATCAATGAGTGAGCGTATTCAGCGCGCCGCCTCAGCCAGTGGTGGCAGCGCCTGCACTCGGCCCTTTTGGGATGGCGCGATCACCGATACCGAGCTGCTTGCCAACGAAGCGTTAACCGGCGCGGCAACAGAGCTACGAACGCGATTAAGTATGGATTTAATTGCCTTAGCGTTTAAGTGCGACCTAACGCGAGTAGCAACCTTTAGCTTTGGTCACTCTGGAGCCGACGTTGTTTTGCCCACCGGCTTTACGTGGCACGACGCCCAGCACGGCTATAACAATCACCTGAAAAACCCACAAGGTCGCGCTTGGTTCTCTGAGCAAATGGTGTATCTGATGAACCTGCTGGAATCCGCACCCGATACCGACGGCCGTACATTGCTGGATAACACCCTAATTTACCTAACAAGTGATATGGGTAATGGCTCTGCACACGACAATGCCCGCATGCCCGTTGTATTGGCTGGCGGCCTCGTTAAAGGTGGTCAAGCGATTAATATGGGCGGCAAATTCTGGAATCCACTTTTCGATACCATAGCCGATGCACTGGGCATCCCATTAGATGCTGCCGATTACCCGCAGTATGGCAATGGTGCAGGGCCTATTAGCGGAATTGTTGCTTAGTCTTTGAATCGGCATTCAATACGCGCAATAAAAAACCACCTTTCGGTGGTTTTTTATTGCTCTCGCATATTCCCCAGATTATTGTCGTTCCAATCATCAGCCACAACCTTAGGGATGAGGCAATAATAGTTTATCCAATTAGGCGAAGAGGGCCTGCAGGGAAGCAGGTTG
>NZ_CEXWTU010000052.1:0-1909 GCF_982758155.1 Marinagarivorans sp.
ATTGGGGTTTGGTCGCTCGCATTACCACACGCTTTGGTGCGGGGTAACCTTCGGCTGTTTTTGTCGGGTCGTTAGGGTCGAGAAAATCTTTTAAGGATAAGAAACGCATCCAATCGGTTGCGCGCTGTTCTTCAAGGCTGGTGACGTTAACGTCTATGCACTGAATATCTTTATAACCTGCACGTTTTAGCCACAATTCTAATGTTGGAATTGAGGGTAAGAACCACACGTTGTTCATCATTGCATAACGTCCATCGGGCATTAAACTGTAGCCCAGCTCACCGTCGACTATTAATGTTTCCAGTACCAATTCGCCTCCTGCTCTAAGGGTATCTTTTAATTCCCGTAGGTGGTCAATAGGCGAGCGCCTGTGATAAAGAACGCCCATCGAAAATGTTGTATCGAAAGCATTCAGTTGACCGGGTAGGGCTTCTATACCCATGGGGAGTAAATCTACCGGGGCATCAGCGAGGTATTTCTTAACTTGATGAAATTGCACCACAAAGCGTGGGGACGGATCGATACCGATCACTCTAGTAGCGCCTTCGCCATACATACGCCAGCAATGGTAGCCACTGCCACAGCCGACATCTAAAACTGTTCTGTTTTTAAGTGGGCTTATGCCGTTGATGACGCGGTCCCATTTCCAGTCTGAGCGCCATTCGGTATCAATATCAGTATTGAAGAGTTTGAAAGGGCCTTTGCGCCAAGGAATGAGTGCACGCAAGCTGGCTTCTAGCTGGGTTTGTTGTTCGGGACTTAAGTCTTCAGGTCGGCCAATGTGCACGTTGTCTTTTAGCTCAACATGGCTAGGGGTTATTGCTGGCAATGTGGCAAGTGCGTCTAGCCAACGGGCGAGGTCACCGTGGCGTTTAACACAAAGACCATACTCAACTGCGGCCGGAATCGCATCGCCAAGGGCTTGAAGCTTAGTGTTTTGAAGCTCTGAAATTAAATGGTTGTAGTCAATCATAGGTGTCTAGTTAGTCATTAGGGACGAGGTAATAATAGTTTATCCAATTAGGCGAAGAGATCGGCTTTCTTATCGAGACGCTTAAAGGGGCGCATGCTGGGGCATGTAACGCTTTGAGCAACGAAGGTAAGGAAGTCGACATCAAGTATTAGTGGGTGAAATATTGTTTCCTCGTTCCTTACTTAAAGGCAATCATCGAGGCGAAGTTAAAGCACTGAAACCATAGTTCTACACCGCTAAAACCTGCATCTTTTAAGCGTGCCTGATGGCTGGGAAAGCTTTCTGGGATGAGTACGTTTTCTATGGACTGGCGCTTTTGCGCTATTTCCAAATCGCTATAACCTTGGCTGCGCTTAAAATTGTGGTGTAGTTCAATCATTAATTCGTGGTGGCGCGGGTCGTCGAAGGCGAGTTTTTCGGACAAAATCAAAACGCCGCCAGGTACTAATGCTTCACCAATGCGCCGTAAAAGTGCCGTGCGCTTTTCAATGGGTAAAAACTGCAGTGTGAAATTGAGTACAACCACCGAGGCCGGCTTGAACTCGATGGTTTCGATATTTGCTTCGATAATGTTAATGCTGATATGGCTGGGTGCATCGGCCTTAACTAGGCTTTTGCAGCGTTCGACCATTTGCGGTGAATTATCGACTCCAATGATATGACACTGCTTGGCACCTAAGCCGTTGCGCATAGCTAAAGTTGCAGCCCCCAGCGAGCAGCCCAAGTCATAGCAGTGGGTGTCGTGTTGTGCGTAACGCGCCGTTAGCTGGCTAATCATATGGATGATGGTGCTATAGCCCGGTACCGATCGCTGAATCATATCGGGAAATACAGAAACCACTTTATCGTCAAAACGGAAGCCTTCAACAATGTCGCTGGGGCTTGCATAGATAGTATCTGTGGCGGGCTTGCTCGGACTGTTATCCGAGCAGTTGT
>NZ_CEXWTU010000052.1:1919-24310 GCF_982758155.1 Marinagarivorans sp.
AGTAGGGTGGGGGTTGCGAGCAGTTGTTCGAGCTGTTGTGCGGTGGGGTCATTGGGGGCCTCATAAAGATGCCGCTATTTTACCTGATGTAAGGCAAAAGCCGAAATATTGCCCTGCGATGCTTCTTGCTGTGCCGCAACCGGCGGAAGAAAGTCGGCAAGGCTTTGCCGCTTTGCAGTGGTTGGCAGAATATTGGCGACGGCGTTAGTGATGATTGGTTTAAGAAAAGTAATGTATAACAGCATGTTACAAAGTTTTTGGTGCTGCCAAAAAGGCTTGGCCTTACGCTTGCATTCACTCTGTTGAAGAGACAATTTTACTGTTTAAGTGGGTGGTTATTGACGATCACTTTAACGAACAGTTAATGAATGGGTGGGAAAAGCATGGCGATCTCGTTTAAAGAAACAACCGGTATTTATGAGAACGCGCTGAGTCTTCGGAGTAAACGCTCTGAGGTTTTAGCGGGAAACTTAGCCAATGCCGATACGCCTAATTATAAAGCCCGCGATTTCGATTTTCATGCCGCACTTAATGCCAATATGGCAACACCGAATGCTTCGGGTGGCCATATGCGCACGACGCATCAAAATCATTATCAAATGAATGGCGGCTCGCCTTTGGGGGGCGAACTTGAGTACCGCATCCCCACTCAGCCCAGTATTGATGGCAATACTGTTGAGGAGCAAGTAGAACATGCGGCGTTTATGGAGAATACATTAGAACACCAGGCTGCATTCACTATGTTGAATAGCCGTTTTAAAGGGTTGAAGGCGGCGATTAGAGGTGAGTAGCGCGTTACATTGTTTTGTCGGTAAATTCAGTTTTAAAGATGTGAATGGGAGTAATAAACATGAGCTTAAATAATATTTTTGATGTGGCTGGATCAGGAATGAATGCGCAGAGTGTGCGTTTGAATACCACCGCAAGCAATATTGCCAATGCCGATACTGCATCGTCTAGCACCGAAGATGTTTATCGCGCTCGCCATCCTGTTTTTAAAGCCAGCTTTAATGAAATGCTGGGGCATTCAAAGGGGGGGATGAATCCACAAGATGAAACCGCAGGTGTTGCGGTACTTGGGATTGTGGAATCCGATGCCCCGTTACAGCCGCGCTATGAGCCGGATCACCCGATGGCCAACGAAGACGGTTATGTTTATTACCCGAACGTAAATGTGGTTGAGGAGATGACTAACATGATCTCTGCCTCACGCTCCTTTCAAATGAATGTCGACGTACTGAATTCAGCAAAACAAATGATGCAACGCGTTCTTTCTATTGGCCAATAAACGTCGGAGTTAATATGACAATTTCAGCAGTGGGCCAATCATCCGCGATCGATGACTTGGGTATTGGTAATAAAACTAAAGATGAAACAAAGACCGGTGAATTAGGGCAGAAGGCCTTTTTGAAATTAATGATTACCCAGATGGAAAACCAAGACCCATTAAGCCCGCAAGAAAATACCGAATTTATTGCGCAGTTGGCGCAGTTCAGTTCTGTTGAAGCGCTAGACAGTATGAATAATAAATTCGATAACTTAACGGAAAACTTCGTTGCTAATCAGGCGTTGCAAGCTTCTTCATTAGTGGGGCGCTCGGTGGCAGTACCCAGTGAAATTGCGCAATTAGACCCTAATGATGTTGTTGCTGCCAGTGTTGATATTCCTGCGAGCACACAGGATGTCTCGGTAAAAATATACAGTGAAGGCGGTGCATTGTTAGAACAAGCCAATATTGGTGCGCAAAGTGCGGGCGAGATGGTGGTGCGTTGGAATGGTCAGCAGTTAGAAGTGAATGGCACCGTTATGGATTGGGAAAGTAGTACTGAAGGTGGCCAACCTGCAGGTATTTACCGTATTGAATTTGAAGCCTCGATTGATGGCGAAACTACCGGGTTGGACGCGGCATTAAGCGCGAATGTGAACAGTGTGACGGTCGGTAAGGATGGCATGTTAACACTGAATTTAGCCGGTATTGGCCCTGTAAAAATGTCGGATGTTAAGCAGTTTAATTAAGGGGTTAGGCAGCAATAATAGCCTCGCCAGCATAATTTTTAGTCAGTTTTAAAGTTGTAATCTAGGTGACATTATTGGATAGATAATTGTCGCCCCCAGAAGTACAGGAGCGTTTTATGCCTTTTAATACAGCCTTGAGTGGTATTCGTGCCGCTTCCAGTGATTTAAAAATCACCGGTAATAATATTGCTAATGCCTCGACCTCAGGCTTTAAGCGATCGCGTGCAGAATTTGGTGATGTCTATGCCATTAGCGTTTTAGGTTCGGGGTCGAACTCCATTGGTAGTGGTGTGCGCTTGCAAGATGTTGCGCAAAACTTTAACCAAGGTAGCATGGCCTTTACTGAAAACTCCTTAGACCTGGCGGTTAATGGCAACGGCTTTTTCGTAGTGCAGCAAGGCGGTGAACAATTCTATACGCGTGCTGGTACGTTTGGTTTAGATAAGGATGGCTATGTTGTTAATAATGTTGATGCACGCCTGCAGGGTTTTCCAGCGGATGGTTCAGGCAATATTAGTGGGCTACAAGGTGATATTCAGGTACGCACCAGTAATTTAGCGCCGCGGGCGACAACTGAAGTGAATATGCTACTTAACCTCGATGCTTCTGAGCCGGTACTTCAAACCACCGGCACGAGCTTTTCAACGGATGGTAATGCCGTTGGTGTAACGCAGGCGGGGCTGAGCCAAGATACAACAACCGCTATAGCAGGCGGAACATTCACGTTCCCCGTTACGAATGATTTCAGTAGTACACCAATGACTTTCGATGTCGAACTGACGGCATCGACGGGCAATAATGGCACGGCATCGGTTAACCTAACGACAGCATCGGGCACGCCAGCCACGATTAATAATTTTAATGAATTAAGAACATTAGCCGGCGTTATTAATGCGCAGCTATCACAACCTACGCCCCCCCAGTCGAGCATTGACGTATTAGCGGAGGCCGTTGATTTAGGCGGCGGTAGTTACCGCTTAGATTTTGTGGCTGCAATATCCGGCGAGGCTTCGCAGGTGCGCGTAACAAACGCTTCTGCCAATACCGCTGAAGTGGGAATGGCGCCAACACCCGCCGTGAGCACATCCGTTGCAGGGATTCCAGCCGTTGATAATGGTTATCCAAGGCAAGCTATTGATGTAACAGACGATGAAGATAATACGATCACCTATACCGCAGAAAAAGGAGCGTCAGCGGCACAAACGGCTTCAGAATTAAATTCGTTAACGGGTGTAACCGCCTCAGCATCTTCTACTTTAACGGTTCCATTTAGCGGTTTTACGAATGCTAATGGCAATATGACGGTTACGGTTAACGGCGTTGCTTTAGCGGCTGACACACTCACAGCATTAGAAAGTAATATCAATTTATTGTCTCGCACCACGTTGCCGGGTATTTCAGCCTTGGTAGATACGGCTACTGGCGATTTAACGATATCGTCGAGTGTCGGCGATAACCTTCGTATTAGTATTGATAGTTTTGATGATGGCGATGGTATCGAGGTATTGGGTAACCCTAATGCACCAGGCGCAATTCTTGAGGTGGATAGCGATGGTGTTTTAAACAATGTATCAGCACTGCCCTCGGATGTTAATTCTGTTGTAGTGGGCGGTTCTATTTCGATCGTTTTGGACGAAGGTTATTCTGTCGCGAATGCGGTACCGCCTTCCGTGGGACTTTTTGGTCCGTTAACGAGTCAAGCTTTCGATGATGTGGTTCTTAATGAATTTGATCCCGCCGACCAAGATACTTATAACTGGGAAACGCAATTAACAATTTTTGATAGTTTAGGTAATTCACATGTCGTTACGCAATATTATGTGCGCCAAGAATACGATGTGTCCGATGCTACAACAGCACCCAATCATTGGGAAATGTATGTGCGGGTGGATGGCGAGGATGTCGGAGACCCGGACACATCGTTACCACCGCCAGAAAATACAATCCCTACGCGCGCTGGCTACGATGTTTATTTTAATGATGATGGATCGTTAAATCGGTTATTAACGGATGATATTTTAATTTCGAATTGGACACCCAAAGATGTTAATGGTGAACCTAATGGCGCTATGGGGCCTACCAATGTATTAAATGGAGGGTCAACGTTAATACCTGATCCACCCATAAATTCAAATTTTGTTGTGAGTCTAGAGGGAACAACGCAGTTTAGTAGTGACTTTTCCGTTAACGATGTTGATCAAAGCGGTTTCACTACGGGTCGGTTGTCAGGTTTAAATATTGGCGATGATGGCGTTATTTTTGCGCGCTTTACCAATGGCGAATCTCAGGTGTTAGGGCAGGTGGCTTTGGCCGATTTTGCTAACATGCAGGGCTTGCAGCCTGCCGGCGATACCATGTGGGCTGAAAATTTTGAATCCGGAGCGCCCAATATTGGTGGTCCACAAAGTGGTGCTTTAGGGGCCATTCAATCGGGTGCATTAGAGGAATCTAATGTCGATTTGTCTGAAGAGCTTGTTAATTTAATTATTGCGCAACGCAATTTTCAGGCGAGTGCAAAAACCATTGAAACTGCAGATGCAGTAACGCAAACCATCATTAATTTGCGTTAATTATTTCTTCCATTTTTTAAACTTTTCGCAATTGAAGCGGGGCCACTATGGCCCCGTTTTTTATTGGCATTGGCTTTGCAGTTCAACTATTGAATAGAATTTAAACAGCAAATAGTTGACGCGGGTGAATCATGGATAAGGCGCTTTATATAGCAATGACAGGTGCGAAGCATAATATGCTCGCGCAAACGGCACATGCAAATAATTTAGCCAACGTCAATACCACGGCGTTTAAGTCAGACTTTGCAGCGGCGCGAAGCATGCCGGTTTTTTACGGAGAGGGCCTACCTACGCGGGCTTTCAGTATGACGGAAAGGCCAGCCACTAATCTTGCTCACGGAGCATTACAGCAAACCGGTCGCGATTTAGATGTCGCGATTGAAGGCGATGGCTTTTTAACCGTACAAGCCCCTACCGGCGAAGAAGCTTATACCCGTGCCGGTAATCTCTTTATTGATAGTGCCGGTATGTTACGTACCGGCAGCGGTCTGCCGGTGATGGGCAATGCGGGGCCGATTGCCGTGCCACCAAACTCCAAAATAGAAATCGGTATTGATGGCACTATTTCGGTGATTGCATCAGGGCAGGGCGTTGCTGCACCGGCAGCCATTGACCGTATTAAATTAGTGAAGCCCGAACCCGGTACATTGAGTAAATCGGACGATGGCTTATTTCGGCAGCTTGATACACCAGAACCCTTAGATCCCGATGGTTCGGTCAGTGTGATTTCAGGTTTTTTAGAGGCCAGTAACGTTAGCGCAGTGAATGAATTAACCAGCATGCTAACGCTGGCAAGACAATACGAAATGCACGTAAAGCTGATGGCTACAGCGAAAGAAAACTCGGAAAGCTCTTCGCGCTTAATGCAGTTTAATAATTAATTATTGTAGACGCTTAAACGTTAATAAAAGTTGCCGTTTTTCGGCATTGAGGTGATTTATGCACGCAGCATTATATGTCAGTAAAACAGGGCTCGCCGCTCAGGATAAGCAATTAACAACTGTTGCGAATAACTTGGCGAATGCATCGACCGTTGGTTTTAAACGTGATACCGCCGTATTTGAGGATTTGCTGTATCAAATACAGCGCCAGCCCGGGGCCGACTCTACGGCGGATACTCAATTGCCGACTGGCTTGCAGTTAGGTACCGGTGTGCGTGTGGTCGCAACGCAAAAGCAATTTACCGAAGGTAGCTTACAAGTCACAGACCAATCGTTAGATGTTGCCGTCGACGGTCGTGGTTTTTTACAGATACTGCAGCCCTCCGGTGAAATTGCTTATACCCGCGACGGCCAGTTTCATTTAAACCGCGAAGGCCAGTTAGTGAATGCCGGTGGCTTATTGCTAGAGCCCAACATTACAATTCCCGAAGGCGCTAACAATGTCACCATTGGTACTGATGGCACCGTGTCGGCGACTATCCCTGGTAATCCTACACCGCAAAATATTGGCACCATTGATTTGGTCGATTTCATTAACCCAGCCGGTTTACAAGCGGTCGGTAGCAATTTGTTTGTGCAAACGGGCAGCAGTGGCGACCCCATTAATGGCACGCCAGGGCAAAACGGTATGGGGCAATTGATGCAGGGAATGTTAGAAAATTCCAATGTCGATATTGTGCAAGAAATGGTGAATATGATTACCACCCAACGGGCTTATGAAATGAATTCGAAGGTAATTTCTACCGCAGACCAAATGCTGCAGTTTATTACACAGAATGTTTAATTTTTTTGATGGGGTGATGAGTGATGGCTATGTATTTTAAAGGGTTAAACAGGCTTCATGTCATTACGCTTGGCAGTGCTGCATTACTTTTTTCAGGTTGTGCCTCGCAGCCAACGCCAGAGCCAGGCGATCCCCATTACGCGCCAATTGTGATGCCCTCTATACCTGCTGTGCCGGCAACGAATGGCTCGTTGTTCAGTGAGCATTCGGCCATGCAGTTATTCTCTGATCAAAAAGCCAATCGTATTGGTGATTTAGTGACGGTGGTTTTGAGTGAGCAAACGGTTTCGAATAAATCAGCGAATGTTGGTGTTTCTAAAGAATCAGAGGTTGCGTTGCCGTCACCTACCGTATTCGGTGCGCCGGTAACCATAGGCGGCAATACATTAGAAACCGGTGTGTCGGCAGGGCGTGATTTTACCGGCGAAGCTGATGCGGCTCAAAGTAATAGTTTGCGTGGCAATATTACGGTTACCGTTATGGATATCTGGCCCAACGGAACCTTAGTGATTCGCGGTGAAAAATGGATGACGTTAAATCGTGGCGCAGAGTTGATTCGAATTAGCGGCTTGGTTCGGCCGGATGATGTTTCCAGCGATAACGAAGTCTTGTCGACCAAAATTGCCAATGCACAAATTACGTATACAGGAACCGGTGAGCTGGCTTCGTCGCAATCCATGGGGTTTATGAGTCGTTTTTTTAATAGTGGCTATTGGCCATTTTGAGGTGTTTATGTGGCAGCGCGGCTTACTATTTTTAGCGGTTATTATGCAGGCATTGGTGGCAGCACCGCTTGCTAATGCTGACCGCATTAAAGATCTTGCCAGTATTGAAGGCGTACGCGCTAACCAATTGATTGGCTATGGTTTGGTGGTGGGCTTAGATGGCTCGGGCGATAAAACCAATCAAGCCCCTTTCACGACGCAATCATTTAATGCCATGCTGAAACAATTTGGGATTACGATTCCTCCCGGTACACGCTTCCAGCTCAAAAATGTGGCGGCCGTAGCGATTCATGCTGAATTACCCGCGTTCTCTAAACCGGGTCAAACAATTGATATTACCGTGTCCTCTATTGGTGATGCAAAAAGCTTGCGCGGCGGTAGCCTATTAATGAGTCCCTTAAAAGGGATCGATGGAAAAATCTATGCTATTGCACAAGGGAATTTAGTGGTTGGTGGCTTTGGGGCGGAAGGCCGCGACGGCTCTAAGGTGACGGTTAATATTCCCAGTGTTGGCCGTATTCCCAATGGAGCGTTGGTTGAGCGCGCAGCACCTAATACCTTTGCCGAAAAAGAAACCATTGTTTTTAATTTGCATACCCCTGATTTCACAACGGCTAAACGTTTAGCCAAGAGCATTAATAATCTTGTTGGCCCCGATACTGCCAAGCCCCTTGATGCTGTTTCGATTTCGGTTCAAGCCCCAAGGGATACTGGGCATCGGGTTGAATATTTATCGTTATTAGAAAATATTGAAATTGTACCTGCAGAAGCCGCAGCAAAAGTCATTATTAACTCGCGTACGGGTACGATTGTTGTTGGTCAAAATGTGCGTATTTTTCCTGTTGCGATTACGCATGGCTCTTTAACGGTTACGGTTGATGAGAGTCTAGCGGTAAGTCAGCCTAACGCTTTTGCTGATGGTGAAACGGCCGTTGTTCCTGAAACTGATATTGATATTGAAGAAGAATTATTACCCATGTTTAAGTTTGCTCCAGGGCCAACGTTAGATGATCTTGTACGCGCCGTGAATGAGGTTGGCGCAGCACCTGGCGACGTTATGGCAATACTGGAAGCCTTAAAGCAAGCTGGCGCTCTGCGCGCAGAGCTTATAGTGATTTAAGGGGTTAATTATGTTACCAGCATCTTCCCGTGCGCCGGTTCAAACGACGGCTGCTTATACCGATTTAAATAGCCTTCAAAAAATTAAAGCTGAAGGTGATAAGGATGTCGCTCTGCATAAAGTGGCTAAGCAGTTTGAATCTATGTTTGTTAGCTTATTATTCAAAGGTATGCGCCAATCGAATGCTGTTTTTGAAGAAGGTAATATGGGGCATAGCAACGCCGAAAAAATGTACCGCGATATGTATGATCAACAAATGTCGTTGAATATATCGGAAGGGCGGGGTATGGGCATCGCGGATATGGTCTATCGACAATTAAAGGGCAATGTTAAGCCCGAACAGGTTAATACGGGTGATCTCGATCATAGTCGAATGCATAAGCCGAATAACTTGTCGCCGTCAGATCACGCAAAATTACAGTCAGTATTAACGACTAAAAATACATTGCAAGCATCCAGTGCGGGTGTGCTTGGCGATGTTTTACCTGTCAAAGCGATAGACAAGAAAGCTGAGTTTTCCCCTGAAACGCCCGAAGAATTTTCCCGTGAATTACTCCCTGTTGCGAAGAGAGTGGCAAAAACCTTAGGTCTAGATCCATTGATGATGGTAGCCCAAGCAGCATTGGAAACCGGCTGGGGTCAACACATGGTGAAAGATGCCTACGGTAAAAATGCTAATAACCTTTTCAATATAAAAGCAGACTCTCGTTGGCAAGGCGATAGTGTTAAAACGCAAACCGTTGAATTTCGTGACGGTATTGCGGTTAAAGAAACGGCGCGTTTTCGACGTTATGATTCTATTTCTAACAGCGTGCAAGATTTTGTGGGTTTTTTGCAGAGCAATCCTCGTTACGGCGATGCGTTAAAAAAAGCGGGTGATGGCAATCAATTTGTAGAAGCACTGCAGCAAGCTGGATACGCAACAGACCCGCACTATGCCAATAAAATTAAAGCGGTTTATCAAAAAGTTCAAACCTTGATCGGTGGCGCGCAAGCCGGCGCTGGAGAATCATAATGTGGCATCGACAACTGGCTGGAAAAGCTAGGAGGGCACATGGGCAGTGATCTATTAGGTGTTAGTGTTACTGGCTTACGGGTTAGCCAGGCGGCATTGAGCACGACCGGCCATAATATTTCTAATGCGGGTACCGAAGGCTATAGTCGTCAACGGGTTGAGCCGGTTACAAACCCTGCAACGGTGCAAGGTGGGCGGTTTGTTGGTAATGGTGCAAATGTTAATTCTGTTGATCGCATTGCTAACAATTATGTCTCGCAACAATTGCGCATTGACTCTAGCTTGGCGGCCGATTTAACCGCTTTTTTTGATCAAACTTCACAGTTGGATAACCTTTTATCTAACGAAGCAACCGGCTTGACCGGTGGTTTACAAACCTTTTTCTCAGCGATGCAAAATGGTGCTGATGATCCAACGTCTATTCCAGCGCGACAATTAATTGTGAGTGAAGCTGAAAACCTTGCTGATCGTTTCAATAGTATTGATGCGCGATTTCAGGTGCTTGAAGGCGGTGTTCGCGATGGAATGGAAGTTTCTGTTGAGCGGGTTAACGCGTTGGTTACCAATGTGGCGCAATTAAATTTGCGTATAACGGATGCGATAGGGTTGAGTTCAGGGGGGAATCCTAATGATTTGTTAGATCAGCGTGATGAAGCCTTGCGCCAGCTTTCTAAATTAGTGCCGATCCAAACTTTCGATCAAGGCCGAGGACAAGTTAATGTTTTAATCGCAGGCGGCTTACCTTTAGTTGCGGGTTCGCAAGTGAACACCTTATCATTAGAAACCGGGCGTAATGGCAGTACGGTTGATGATGTGGTTTTGTCTGATGGTAAGTCTGGCCGCGTTGTTACCGAAGCCGTGAATGGTGGCGAATTAGGTGCTTTGGTGCGTTTTCGTGATGAGAGTTTACTGCCGGCTTATAACAGTCTGGGTCGTGTCGCGATTGTCATGGCTGATGAGTTTAATCGTATTCATCAACAAGGGATTACGCCTGAAAACGAATTCGGTAGCCAATTCTTTAAAGATATTAACGATCCCGTTTCGGTACGGCAAAGGGTAATTTCCTCGAGTGAAAATGCGCTACCTGCAGACCGCCAGTTGGGTGTTTATATTCGAGATACCGGTAGCTTAACCACCAGTAATTATTCGGTAGAGATGAAGTCTGGCGGCTTATACAGTGTTTCGCGCAAAGACAGCGGGGAAGAGGTCGCTTCGGGCTTATTGCCTGGTGATTACCCCTTCTCGGTAAAATTTGATGGTCTTGAATTAGAGTTTGTTGGCGGAAGTTTTACCGCCGGTGATGAATTTTTGCTGCAGCCTCTAACGAAGGGGGCGCGTGACTTTGGCCGTATTATTGCCAACCCTGAAGACATTGCGTTTGCATCCCCGATTGTTACCGATTCTGAAATTGGCAATACCGGCAGTGGTAAAATTACCCCAGGTAGCGTTATCGGTTTAACGGACGGTAACGGCGAAGCGTTGCCGCTATTTGCAAATACTGGAGAAATGTCGCCGCCACTGGTTATTCAATTCACTTCCGAACGTACTTATGACGTTTTGGATAATTCTGATCCTGCAAGCCCTCAGCAATTAGATCCCCCCATTCGAAATCAACGTTTTATTCCTGGCGTTAACAATGCCATTTTTCCAACAATAGAAGGCCAAAAGCAAGTTTCAATGGGTGGGGATATGGTAGGTTTGCCGGAAGGCCGCTCACCGGTAACAAGGGCTCTCGTAACGCCGCCTTATATTAATGTGCCTAACGCAGTGTCGGGCCTGAGTGAATTAGATTTTAGTGTTACAGACTTTTCTGGCGCGAATCAATTTTCTTTTGTGGTGGGTTTAAGTAATACGGTACTGGGTGCACAGGATACCCTGACTACAGTGACTGTGAGCAGCTCAGATATATCCTCTGAGGATGAGCTGTTGAGGCATATTAATAGCCAGTTAGGCCCCTCTGGCGTAAGGGCTTACGTTGCTATTGATGATCTAGGCAATCGCAGTTTAGGTTTCCATGCTGCGCAGGAGGGCTATGGCAATGTGAGTATTCAAAGTTATAGCGGGCCGGCGAATGGAACTGCAAACACGTTGTTAAATATTGGTGTTGAAAGTGGTTTAGCCTACACCAGTGATGGCGGACTTAATGGTATCGAGGGGTCCGGGACATTAAGTAATGGCTACCCCGCAGAGCGTATTACGCTCACTAAGGCGCCAGTTCAAGCGGGTTTACCCCCGACTACCTATACCGTTTTTAGCAATTTACATGGCAGCGCAAGAGAATTAGCCAGCCAGTTGAGTAATATTCCCGGTGTGGATGCGAATGCTTTCACCTACGCCGAAATGTCGGATTTTAATCTCTCGCGTAATGAGCCTTTGCAAATCTCTTTAAATGGACAAGAGCTTGTTGAGTATCGTGCTGGCGGTATTGAGGGAAATCGTTCAATGGTGCAGAGCGTGCCAGACCCAGCCGCTGATCCAGTGGCGTTTAATCAGTATTTAGCGGCACGCATTAACGATAACGATACTTTAAAGCAACAGGGTATCTATGCAATTGCAGGACAGGACACGGTTACAGGGCAAGCTGAATTAAGGGTTTATAGCTCGGAGGGCGACGATTTATCTTTTAGTGTGGTTGCTCAAAATGGTGATGGTGTGCGCGTGAGTGATGGCGAACACAACCCTGTTACCTTGACGGGCTCTGGCAATAATTCTCCTAGCCAAATTGTTGTCGGCGGCACGATGGATGTGCGCATGGATGAAGATATGGTCTTTACAACACGGTCGCCTAACAGCCTATTGTTTGGTGATACCGGCGCTACGGATTTTTCGGCGTCTACTTATTTGGGACTTGATGTCAGTTTGTCAGGTGTCCCTGATAGTGGCGATCGTTTCACCTTGAATTTTAATGATGATGCAGCATCCGATAACCGCAATGCTTTAGCGTTAGTGAATGTTGAAAGTGCGCGCATTATGAATGGCAATACCGCTAGCCTGAATGATGCTTATGGCACTTTGGTAGAAAAAGTGGGCATTACAACAAATTCGGCAAAAATCAACTCGGAAGCCGCTGAAGCCGTGTTGGAGCAAACGGAGACGCTACGCAATTCTATTTCTGGCGTTAACTTAGATGAAGAGGCGGCTAATCTTATTCGTTTTGAGCAATTTTTTCAGGCTAATGCACAGGTAATCTCTGTGGCACGAAGTTTGTTTGATACTTTGATCAGTTCTTTCTAATAAGTTTTAAATATGACGTAGGACGCTACGGCATATTGAGTAGGTGAAATTATGCGAATATCATCATTACAAGTTTTTAATATTGCCGATAAAAACCTTGCGCGAGTTAATCAAGAAGTTATTAAAACGCAAGAGCAAATGTCGACGGGCATGCGTGTATTAACGCCAGCTGATGATCCCGTCGCGGCGACTAAGATTATGCAAATCACACAAGAACTTGAAATTACCGCACAATATCGGAAAAATATTGATATCGCAGAAAATAACCTCACTCTTGAAGAGTCTGCTTTGTCGTCGGTTAATAGCTTGTTGCAACGCACACAAGAGCTAGCGCTTAAAGCGGCGAACACGGCAACACTCAGTACGGATGAATATGCCGTACTATCGAGCGAAGTCGATGAGCAATTAAAAGAGTTGTTGAATTTGGTCAATACTCAAAACGCTAATGGTGATCATATCTTTGGTGGTTATCGTACTGCCGAGATTCCTTTTTCGGGGAATGCCTCAGAAGGTTTTCGTTATCAGGGCGATGAGGGGCAGCAGTTTATTAAAATTGCCAATAATACGACAGTGGCCTCTACCGATTCGGGTAAACGTGCTTTTTTAGATGTCAACAGCGAGAGCAACACGATTAGCACCTATGAAGCTAAAGGGAATAGCTCATCACCAGCGGCCAAAATTAATATTGGTAAAATTGTTGATCAAGATGCCTACGATAAATTTTACCCCAGCGATATCGTCATAACTTTTAATCCGGATAGTACGGTGTCACCGGCCAATAAAAATTATACCGTCACAGAGCGCGGTAGTAATCGTGTGTTAGCAGAGAATCAAATATATTCCGGTGGTGATGAAATTTCTGTGCAAGGTGTCTCTGTAAGAATTAGTGGTTCGCCGGCATCAGGTACGCCGGTACAGCATGCGCGCTTTGATTATGGGGCCGAGCAAACACCCGTGCTGCCCACCATTATAGCGGCACCCGGGGAAACGTTTACGTTAAGGGTTGGCGGTAAAGTAGAAACCTTTATCTTAAGTGGTACATTTAATAGCAATGGTGATATTAGTGCGGCGTTAAATGATGTGGCCAGTGGTAACGCCGAAAAATTGGAAAATCTTGGCGTTACCGCGAATGCAGAAGGTTTACGCCAACGTTATGGTGTAAACATGCATGTTGGTAACGCTTCTGTTGATATTGCCAGTATGTTCGGTGTTGCGGATCCTTTGGCGGGCTATACAACAACGGATGGCGAAATGGCGGGCGTAGGGGATCGGTTTTTTATTGATTCCTCAGAAAAACAAGATGTACTCACCACCATTGCACGTTTTAGTGAGGCCATGAAAAGCTATGACGGTAGTCAAAATAGCCGGAATAGTTTGTCTGAACAAGTGGCCAATACGATTGCAAATTTGAATAATGCACAAACCAGTGTATTAGATGTTACTGCCTCTATCGGTGCGCGATTGAATACTTTGGAAAGCACCCGCAGCTTACATTTTGATAGTGAGTTGGTTAGCCGTGACGTCCTTTCTAATATTCGCGATTTAGATTATGCCGAAGCCTCTACACGTTTATCCCAGCAAACTTTGATTTTACAGGCTGCTCAGCAATCATTTATTCGCGTTAGCCAGTTGACCTTATTTGCCCACATATAGCATCGTGTAAAATATCGGTGTTAGGGGCGGGGCAATAATAGTTTGTTCAATTAGACGAGGGCTCCTGTTTTCTCAACAAGGCGCCGAAGGGGCGCATGCCGGGGCCTATATGGACATAGGTCATTAGGGTCACGCATCGGGGCAGGAGCCCCTTATTAGACATTGCAGGAGCATAATGTCGTGGAGCAGTTACCGAGGCATGTAAGGCTTTGGGTAACGCAGTTGAGGAAGCAGGAGGCAAGTATTATTGGATAAAATATTTTTTCCTCGGTCCTTAGTACGCCGTTTCTCTTTATCTCAATTCATCTCTTTATTATCTATTCCTACAAGCCCAGTAGAACCTGCTTTAGTTGTTGCTATTGTTGCTATTAGTGCTGTAGTGCTATTAGCATCTATTGATGCTATTGATGCTTTGAAGACTGTCAATTTTTTTACTGATGATAGAGGCGACAGGAAATTAGCGTCAATGGAAAGCGGCAATGATTGTTCCTATTAACCGTTAGGTGTTGCCGCTTTTATTATTGGCTTGGCCAAAAGCCTTTAAAATCAGTGTTTTTTCGTCTTTAACCGCTAAATTTTTAAAAAAAAGCAGGTTGGCACAGGGGTTGCAATTTCCTTACTGACAAAGTCAATATTATTTTTGACTTCACCCTTTATACGATAGGGGTGATTTAGTGAACACAGGAGATGAGTTATGCCTCTAGTCATTAATACTAACATTGCGTCTTTGAATGCTCAGCGACAGTTAGTGAATTCTGGAAACGAGCTAGCGACAGCAATGGAGCGTTTATCATCGGGTAAGCGTATTAATACCGCTGCTGATGACGCTGCAGGTTTAGCGATATCCAATCGAATGACGGCGCAAGTCCGCGGTTTGAATCAGGCGGTCAGGAATGCCAACGACGGTATTTCTCTGATTCAAACGGCTGAAGGCGCATTGGATGAAACGACGAATATTCTGCAGCGTATGCGGGAATTGGCAATTCAATCGGCTAACGGAATTTATGATGATTCCAACCGGAAAACATTGGATGCTGAAGTTCAGCAGCTCATCAGTGAGTTAGATCGCATTGCTCAGACGACGACCTTTAACGGTCAAACATTACTCGATGGCAGTTTAGGTAATGTTGAGTTACAAGTCGGCTCGCAAGCGAATCAGACGATTGAATTTAATATTCAAGCCATGGACGCTAAGACACTCGGTATGGGTTCGGTGAGTGTCGATATGTTGGGTTCGGAAATTACTTCGACACTCAGCTCTTTAAGTCTAGATGAATCGGATATTCAGATTAACGGCCAGTCGATAGGGAGTTTCGATGGCTCGTCCGATACCTTCCAGGATCTGATTGATGGCATTAATGACAATGTGTTGGGTGTCGAAGCTACAGGGTATACCTCTTTAGAGGGCACAACGGTGGGTGATGGTGTTCTCGAAAACGGGAACAAGCTACAAATTACTTTGGTTGCGGCTGATGGTAGTGGTAATAACGTTTTTAATATCACCGATACCGATAATTTGACTGAATTGGCTGAAAAAATAAGTACAGTCACTGGCGGCGCCGTGAGTGCCGAAGTTGATGATAGCGGCCAACTGACGATTAACAATAATAGTGGCTCGACCATCGAAGTGATGGGGGTTGATGCGACGGGGTCCTCTAATGCGGCAGCGGAGATTATTGAGCGGGCAACAGGCTTTAACACCTACGATGGTGCAGCGGCAATAACCGACGAAGCTTATGGTCAAATTATTCTCACATCGCAACATGGTGATCCTATAACGGTATCGCGCGGTGCGACCGGCACGCTCGAAGATTTACAGGATTTGGGTTTCCGTGAAAGTGATGAAGCCGGTGTCGTTAAAGGTGTTGGCTTAGGTGCTACCGGTGCGGCACAGTCCTGGAATGTGGGTGATTTAACCATTAATGGCGTTGTTATTGATAATGACGATACGGATAGTTTACAAGGGAAAGTGAATGCCATTAATGAGCAAAGCGACGAGAGTGGCGTGGTTGCGCAAGCTTTTGCCTCTCTATCTATCGATATTAGTACAGCCGATTTAACACTGGTCTCGGCGGCTTCGGATAACCTTACGATCAATGGTGTGACGATAGACTTAGGCCTTTCTGGCAATTCGACAGCATCCGATATTGTCGATGGTTTTAATGCCAATACGGATTTAACCGGCATTACTGCAAGCTTGTCGGGTACGCGCATTATGCTGGAATCTGATCAGGGCTCTATTAATATTACGAGCCCTACGGCTAACAGTATTATCGCCAGTGGTACCGCATTAGCCGGGGCGAATTTCCAGTCATACATTACATCAAGTGCGGGCACTTTGATTAACTCCAGCGTGGCGGCAACCTCGGGGATGACACTCGTGGTTGAGGCCGGTTTAAAATTGGTTTCTACCAATGATCAGCCGATCAGTATTGAGCTTGGAGATAACGCGGATTCGCAAACATTAGGGTTAATTGAGGCGAACTCAACCGCGGGGGGGCGTTTCGGTACGGCGCTTTCCAGTGTGAGTGTCGATACGGTATCCAAAGCACAGAAAGCCATTGGTGTTGTGGATAATGCGTTAGATTCGATTAACGATGTGCGATCACAGCTGGGTGCGGTGAATAACCGGCTCGACTTCACCATTAATAATTTACTTGTGGTCTCTGAAAATACCTCGGCGGCTAAGTCACGGATTATGGATGCCGATTTTGCGGCCGAAACAGCGGCACTGAGTCGGGCGCAAGTCTTGCAGCAGGCATCGCAAGCCATGCTAGCGCAAGCTAACGCGGCATCGCAGCAAGTACTGCAGTTACTACAAGGTTAATAGAAACCTACAGGTATATAGATGCAGCATGAAGTTTTGGGGTAGAGCGGTATTGATTATTTCAGGTTTTATAGACATTTTTGGACGTGGGTAGTAATACGTGCTGATGGAGTCAGCCGTGGTTGCCACCGGAAGGTTATTAAGGAAAGCAATGTGTGAGGATTGTGTTATGACAAGGAATGTGGCGCCGAGGGAGACGATCAAAAACAGGGGGCGCTGGCGAAGTCGGCGCTTGTTTCTTTTATCTTTAGGTTCAGCATCTCATGCCACGGCTAGTTGGCTTCAGCCGCTATAAGTAGGGGCTTCCAGGGTGTTGTACAGCACTAAAAAATGCACTTAGGCTGCTCGCGCTAGCGTAGCGGCATATTTTTGTGTAAAAAAAGTTAAAGTTATTTGCCTCCAGGCCGAAAAGTTGGTTAGAAGCGCTCAATAAGAGCATCTTCAAATTGAATGAGTGTAGATCTCTGCACTCGAGAGACTATCGGTGAGGAGGCTACCATGCCACTTTATATCAATACCAACGTATCATCTCTGAATGCACAGCGTCAGCTGAACAAAGCAGGTATGGGCGTTGACACTGCAATGGAACGCTTGTCTTCGGGTAGCAGAATCAACTCTGCCGCGGATGACGCCGCAGGCCTTGCAATTTCAAACCGTCAAACATCACAGATCCGAGGCTTGGATCAAGCTGTGCGAAACGCGAATGATGGTATTTCGCTGATCCAAACGGCTGAAGGTGCGCTGTCTGAAACCACCAACATCTTGCAGCGTATGCGCGAACTGTCTATTCAGTCGGCTAACGGCATCTATGGTGATAATGACCGCGCCACTCTGGATGCAGAGGTGCAGCAGCTGGTATCGGAATTAGACCGTATTGCGGAAACGACTTCTTTTAACGGTCAAAATATTCTAGATGGCAGCACCGGCAAAATTGATCTTCAGGTGGGCGCGCAAGCGGATCAAACCGTGGGTTTTGAAGTGGGTGCGGTGGATGCTGATACCCTGGGCATGGGCTCGCTCAGTGCCGATGTTGTCGGTGATGAAATTTCTGCAACGTTCAATACTGTTTCTTTATCGGATCAAGATGTTTTGATTAACGGCCAAGCGGTGGGCGCAATTTCAGCGGGTTCAACCGTTGAAGATTTAGTGACCAAGATTAATGACAATGTTAATGGTATTACCGCCGAAACAGCGGTAGAGCTAACAGCGTCGAGTGTAGGTACTGGTGTTGTTGGAACAGCGGCTTCAACGGTCACATTGACGAATAATGACGGTACGACCCAGTCGATTGAGATTGAAAATACAGATAGCTTGCAAGAATATGCTGACGCTGTGAATGAAGGTTTCGGTGGTCGTGTTAGCGCAACCATTAGTGATGATGGCAAATTAAGTATGTCCGCCGAAGGCGCACAAACAATAGCCGTTACGGGCACAGATACCACCGGTACCGATGGTGCAGCGCAAGCAAAATTAATTTTAACCTCTGATAGCGGCGATGATATTACGATTGAGCGCGGCGCTACCGGCACCATGACCGACCTGAATAATTTGGGTTTTCGTGAAATGGATTCCGGTGGTGTTATTGAGGGCGTAGGTTTGGTGGCTACATCCGCCGGCGCCAATGAAGCGCTTACCGCCGGTGACCTGACCATTAACGGCACTGTAATTGATCATACCGATACGGATAGCTTGCAAGGTAAAATCGATAACATTAATGCTGTTTCAGATGAGACTGGTGTAACCGCCAAGGCTTATTCAACGGCCAGTATTGATATGACAAGCTTTGTGGCGACGGGTGCTGCTACTGCCAACAACCTTGAGATCAATGGTATTCAAGTTGGTTTGACTTTGACGAATACCGGTTCAACAGAAGATGTTGTTACTCAGCTAAATACCTTTACAGACCAAACCGGTGTTTCGGCAAGGTTACAGGGTACGAGTATTGTCCTAGAGTCTGACCAAGGCGCGATTAATATTAGCAACGCTACAGCGAATACTTTCTTTGGTTCTTCAACGGGTATTGAATCGGTTACTAAAGCCACCATTACTACGGCTTCTGCGACAGGTACTTTTGCTGAAGCCACAGCAACCATGACTTCGGCTACAGCCTTTACCGCTGAAGCGGGCTTGAAACTGGTCAGCGAAAATGGCAACCCTATTAGCGTTGAATTAAAAGACGGTTTCGATAATGCGCGCCTAGGCTTGAAAGAGTCGAATAATCTCGGTGAAGGGTCATTCGGTACATCGCTTTCATCCATCAGTATTGATACCGCAGCGAACGCTCAAAAGGCGATCAGCGTGATCGATAATGCATTGGAGACAGTGAACGACATTCGATCTGATTTGGGTGCGGTCAGTAACCGTCTCGACTTTACCATTTCGAACTTGTCCAACGTATCTGAGAATACATCGGCCGCACGTTCACGGATTATGGATGCGGATTTCGCGGCGGAAACGGCAGCATTAAGTCGTTCGCAAGTTCTACAGCAAGCTTCACAGGCCATGTTGGCTCAGGCGAATTCTCGTCCTCAACAAGTCTTGTCGCTACTGCAGTAAGCTTAAAGGGCGAAAGCCCTTAGTAACAGGGATGTTTGGATACCGGAGAGGAGACTCTCCGGTTTATCTGGTTATAGAGAGGTAATTCTATGAATGATATCAGTGTTATTCGACCCAGTTTACCGGCAGTGCCGGTGGTGTCTAAAGCGCCGGTTTCAACTGTACCTGTTTCAACTGCACCTGTTGAGCAAAGCGGCAAAAGTTTACCGCCAACATCAATAGAGCCGGCGAAACCTGAACTGGTGGCGGCAAACAGCCCAGTCTCTGATGTGGAGGATGCTAATGAGGTCTCTGAACTTCAGCGCAATCGCGAAGCGGCGAGTAAAGCGCTAGAAGATGCGGTAGATACCGCAAATGAGTTCGTACAGACCGTACAGCGCGACTTACACTTCAGTATCGACGATGAATCTGAGCGCACAGTGGTTAAAGTTGTGGAGTCTAGCAGTGGCGATATTATTCGTCAGATTCCGAATGAAACCTTTCTGGAACTGGCACGAAAGATGAAAGAAAACGGAGAGGTCAATCTCGTGAATGCAACGGGTTAAGTATTACGTGCGAGCACTATCCGGCAGCGGTTTAAACGTTACGGATTATAATCTACACGTATAGCGCAACAATCGAGAGAGGGTTGGCAGCGGCTAAAGGTGTTGTGTTTACCGGAATTGGTGGTGTCACCAGGTTTCGGCAAAGTAGGTTTTGCTTCTTACAAAGAGGCAAGTGTATTGGCGCAAGGCTTATATGCACTAGTCATGCGCTAGTGGCGGTAATACGACTGTGGGTGGCCCGTTCAATGCGAGCGACATTTTGGTTAAGGCAGGTGAGTTATGATTGAAAACAATATTATCCAATCATTAGGCGCAGGGTCGGGTATCGATTCGCGTAACCTTGTTACTCAGCTAACGGAAATCGAACGCTCGGCACCGCAAGCGCGTATTGATACAAAAACCGAACTTAGAGAAACACAAATTTCAGACTTTGGTAAAATTAAAAGTGCGTTATCAACATTTCAATCGTCTATTACCGCGTTAACTTCCGAAGAGGGCCTATTCAGTAAAAGCGCTTCATTTACCGAAAGTGATGCACTAGTCCCAACAACTTTGGGGGCAGACGTTGCTTCCGGCACTTACAAGTTTGAAGTCACTTCGCTAGCGCAATCGCAATCGCTAGCGTCACCAGAATTTACCAGTGAAGACGATCAGGTGGGAGAGGGGACTTTAACGTTTAACTTTGGTCATTGGGATGGCGGTACTTTTGGTGTTGATGCTGATGCAACAGCAGCTGTAATTACCATTGACTCGAGTAATAACAGCTTAAAAGGCTTACGCAATGCAATTAACGACGCGGAAATGGGCGTTACGGCTTCCATCGTTAACAATGGCAGCGGTTATGTTTTATTAATGACAGCAGAGTCCGGTGAAAATAATGAGTTAGAAATAACCATAGCCGAAGCCGGTGGGGCGCCAACAGATACCGATGATAGTGACTTGTCCCGGTTTGGGTATACCGCCGAATTGTTATCGGACCCTATGGTGACGCCAACACGCTTAACGCAGCAGCAAGCCGGTACCGATGCCAATTTAATTGTGAACGGTTTAACGGTCAGTCGTAGCACTAACTCCGTTACCGATGTTGTCGATGGTTTGACGCTCGATTTATTAAAGTCATCCCCAGGTGAAATCATTTCTGTAACCGTCTCTGATGATGTCGAATTTGCAAAGCAAACCACACGTGATTTTGTGGATGCTTACAATGCTTTATTAGAAGAGCTTGAACCCGTAATTGGCTACGATTCTGAAAATGAGCAATATGGCTCGCTGGCTAACGATGCGCTGGCTAAATCGGTAGTGGGGCAAATGCGCAACATTTTTGCTTCTAGCGTAACGGGTCTTCCCGATGATGCGACTTTTAAAGCGCTAACGAATTTGGGTATTCGTACTGAACTCGATGGTAGCCTCAGTATTAATGATAAAGAATTTAATGCCGCTTTTAAGGATAATATTGAAGACGTGCAAAAGTTGTTGTCGGCCAGTACTGAATCGAGTTCCAGCGACATTACGGTCAATAGTTTTGGTAAACAAACAACAGCCGGCGAATATGATGTTGTTATCACGACAACACCGCGCAAAGGTGCATTTACCGGAGGTACTGTAGCTCAAGGTTTTCCATTTGATACTACTGGGAAATTATTAGCGATGACGTTAACCGTTAATGGCGTGGCTTCGGACCTTATCACTGTCCCTTCGGATGTGACCTACGATACAGAGTCGGACATGGCTGCAGCCATGCAAAGCGCAATCAATGCCGATGCCAATTTAAAAGCCGCTGGCACTACGGTTACGGTTTCTTTCGATACCGATCACTTTGTGATGACATCAACGAAATACGGATCAAGTTCAAATGTTAATGTCAACTCGGCAACGGGTGATATGAGTGCAGATTTAAAAATAGCCGTTGGTAATGGCAGTGCTGGGCGTGATGTGTCTGGTACGGTTAATGGTGTTGTGGGCTTTGGTTTAGGGCAGGTGCTGTTGCCTAAAGTTGGCGAGCCCGGCGCAGGCCTGAGTGTTATTGTTGGTGAAAATGCGACAACTACAACGGTAAATTTCTCTCGCGGTGTTGGGGGGCAATTAAATGAAATTATTAATAATTTTCTGCAATCGAACGGTTTGTTGGATAAACGTGAAGAAAAATTAGAGCGCGATATTACTGGCCTTGAGGGCGAAGAGGAGCGCCTTGATCGCCGAATGAGTGCCTACGAAGAGCGCCTAATGCAACAGTTTATAGCCATGGAAAATATTTTAAATGGTTTAAATAGTTCGGGTAGCTTTTTGGACAACTTATTTAAATCCCTACCTTTTACCTCATCGAGGGATTAAGGGGCGGGCACGAAATAAATTGCTGGAGTTTGGGTTTGTGGGTGCTTGCTTGGCGAGGCGAAAATATGGCGTAA
>NZ_CEXWTU010000053.1:0-24166 GCF_982758155.1 Marinagarivorans sp.
CATTTTGCGCACTTGCTCGCGCATCTCGGCTTGCACGTCGTCAGCTAAAGAGTATGGCGGTAGCGAGCAGGCTGAATCGCCCGAGTGAACGCCACACTGCTCAATATGCTGCATGATACCGCCAATAACTACGTCGGTACCGTCTGATACGGCGTCGATATCGACTTCGATGGCGGCGTTCAAAAAATGGTCCAGAAGAACGGGGGCATCGTCGCTGGCTTGCACGGCTTCGCGCATGTAGCGCTTAAGTTCTTGTTCGTTGTGTACAATCTCCATTGCGCGGCCGCCCAGAACATAAGAGGGGCGAACAACCAACGGATACCCAACACCCGGTGCACGGCTGATGGCTTCTTCAGTGGAGCGAACAATAGCGTTAGACGGTTGCTTAAGGCCTAAGCGTTCGATCATTTGCTGGAAACGTTCACGGTCTTCGGCGCGGTCGATGGCTTCTGGGCTGGTACCAATAATGGGTACGCCTTCAGCTTCGAGGGCGCGGGCAATTTTAAGCGGGGTTTGGCCACCAAACTGTACGATTACGCCTTTGGGTTTTTCTTTGTGAACAATTTCGAGTACGTCTTCAAGTGTGACAGGCTCAAAATACAGGCGGTCAGAGGTATCGTAATCGGTGGATACGGTTTCTGGGTTGCAGTTAACCATGATGGTTTCAAAGCCATCATCACGCGCTGCAAGTGCTGCGTGTACGCAGCAGTAGTCGAACTCAATACCTTGGCCAATACGGTTGGGCCCGCCACCTAGTACCATGATTTTTTCGTTGGTAGAGGGCAGGGCTTCGCATTCTTCGTCGTAGGTAGAGTACATGTACGCCGTTGAGGTAGAAAACTCGGCGGCACAGGTATCAACACGCTTATAGACAGGGTGGATATCGAGTTTGTGGCGGTAATCGCGCACCATCTTTTCGCTAACGGCTAGCAGCTGGCCTAGGCGCTTGTCAGAGAAACCTTTGCGCTTTAGCTGGAACATGGCAATAGCGTCGATTTCGCTGAGCGGCTTAGAGCTTAAGCTTTGCTCAAGCTTGACAATTTCTTCTAGCTGAACCAAAAACCAAGGGTCAATTTTAGAAATATTAAACACTTCTTCAACGCTCATGCCCGAGCGGAAGGCGTCGCCGACGTACCAAATCCGGTGCGCGCCAGGTGTGGCTAAGTCTTGACGAATCTCTTGCATGGCGCCTTCGTCGTTAAGGTTCACGCGAGGTTCTAAGCCGCAAACACCTACTTCTAGGCCGCGGAGGGCTTTTTGGAGAGATTCTTGGAAGTTGCGGCCAATCGCCATCACTTCACCAACAGACTTCATTTGTGTTGTTAGGCGTGCATCGGCATCGCCAAATTTTTCAAAGGTGAAGCGTGGGATTTTGGTAACGACGTAATCGATGGTGGGCTCAAACGATGCTGGGGTGCCGCCGCCGGTGATGTCGTTTTGCAGTTCGTCTAGAGTAAAACCTACAGCCAATTTGGCGGCGATTTTAGCAATGGGGAAGCCTGTAGCTTTGGACGCGAGTGCGGATGAGCGCGATACGCGCGGGTTCATCTCGATCACTACCATGCGGCCGTCGACAGGGTTGACCGAAAACTGCACGTTAGAGCCGCCGGTTTCAACGCCGATTTCACGCAGTACTGCCAAAGAGGCGTTACGCATGATTTGATATTCTTTGTCGGTCAGTGTTTGCGCTGGCGCTACGGTAATTGAGTCGCCAGTGTGAACGCCCATTGGGTCGAAGTTTTCGATAGAGCAAACGATAATGCAGTTGTCGTTTTTGTCGCGAACAACTTCCATCTCGTATTCTTTCCAGCCCAATAAACTCTCGTCAATGAGGAGTTCGCTGGTTGGTGATAAATCGAGGCCACGGGTACAAATTTCCTCGAACTCTTCCCAGTTGTAGGCAATTCCGCCACCTGAGCCACCCATGGTAAATGATGGGCGGATAATGACGGGGAAACCGAATTCTTTGGGAACTTTTAGGGCTTCTTCCATTGTGTGCACAATGTAGGCGCGGGCGGTATCGAGGCCGATTTTTTTCATGGCCTTGTCGAAGCGTTGACGGTCTTCGGCTTTGTCGATAGCGTCTTGGGTTGCGCCAATTAGCTCGACATTGTATTTGTCGAGAACACCGTTTGCGTGCAGGGCCAGGGCGCAATTAAGTGCTGTTTGGCCGCCCATGGTGGGCAGAATTGCATCGGGGCGTTCTTTTTCGATGATTTTTTCTACAGTTTCCCAGGTGATGGGTTCGATGTAGGTGGCGTCGGCCATTGAAGGGTCGGTCATGATGGTGGCTGGGTTAGAGTTCACCAAGATAACGCGGTAGCCTTCTTCGCGAAGGGCTTTACAGGCTTGTGCACCTGAATAGTCAAATTCGCAGGCTTGGCCAATAACAATGGGGCCTGCGCCAATAATTAATATACTTTTAAGGTCGGTACGTTTTGGCATGGTTGTATCTTCGTTCCGGCGGTAATGGTTGAGGCTGGCGCCTGCGTAAAATTATGTTATGTGTCGATGCTTTATGTAGATGCTATGTGACACACCCAATGATTAAACTGAAGTCATTGGGTGTGTCGAGGCTAATGCTTAGCCTTTTTTAGCTTCTTGCATTAATTCAATAAAGTGATCAAACAAGGGCGCAGCATCATGCGGGCCAGGGCTGGCTTCAGGGTGGCCCTGAAAGCTAAACGCGGGCTTGTCGGTGCGCTCAATACCTTGTAGCGAGTTATCAAATAATGACTTGTGTGTGGCTTTCAAGTTGGCCGGCAAGCTTGTCTCGTCAGCGGCAAAACCATGGTTTTGGCTGGTAATCATGACTTCGCCCGTGTCCAGGACTTGCACTGGGTGGTTAGCGCCATGGTGGCCAAACTTCATTTTTTGCGTTTTTGCGCCACTGGCCAAAGCCAGTAGCTGATGCCCTAGGCAGATACCAAAAATGGGGAGGTTGGCATCAAGTAGGGTTTTAATCGCTTCGATAGCGTAGGTGCAGGGCTCTGGGTCACCAGGTCCGTTGGATAAAAATACACCGTCGGGATTCATAGCTATGACATCGCTGGCAGGCGTTTGCGCGGGAACAACCGTTAGTTCGCAACCGCGATCCACTAGCATGCGCAGGATGTTGGCTTTTGCGCCGAAATCATAGGCGACTACTTTAAAACGCTCGCCTTCGGGCAGGCCGCCAAAGCCTTCGCCGAGTTTCCAGCTGCCAGAATCCCATGTGTGGGCTTCTTTGCAGGTCACTTCTTTCGCTAGATCCATGCCTTTTAGGCCACCAAAATCTTGCGCCGCTTTGAGTGCGGTGGCTTCATCAACTGCGCCTGTCATTATGCAGCCGTTTTGCGCGCCTTTATCCCGTAAAATACGGGTGAGGCGGCGGGTGTCGATATCAGCAATGCCCAGAATGTTGTGCTTTTTTAGGTAGCTATCGAGGTCGCCTTGGCTGCGAAAATTGCTCGCAATTAGGGGGAGGTCTCTAATAACCAAACCTTTGGCCCAAATCTTCCCGCACTCTTCGTCTTCGTCGTTGGTGCCAACGTTACCAATGTGGGGGTAGGTTAGGGTGACTATCTGCTCTGCATAGGAGGGGTCGGTTAAGATTTCTTGGTAGCCAGTAATGGCCGTATTAAATACGACTTCACCAACGGAAATGCCTTCAGCACCAAATGCGGTGCCACGGAAAACACTGCCGTCTGCTAGGACGAGAATGGCAGGGGTTAAGGCCCGGGTAGTCAACGTGAGATCCTCCAGGTGTGGCTATTGCTAGCCTCTATAAAATTAAAACGAAAGCGTGTGTGCAGTTTGTTTTTTGCTACTGCGCTGCAGGTAGTAGCAAAAAATTTGGGCTGCAAAAAAGCGAGGTGCAACTTGCGCTCCACCTCGCTTTCATCAAATTTGGTTATCAGCGTATTTTAGTCAACAGTTTTTGTCTGCAAATAGCTTGGCTTTTAAGTTCAAGCTGGCAATTCCTGTTTCACAAAACGCAACGGCTCAATAGTGCCTGATTTGGCGCCGGATTTTACGTGAGAAGGTGGTAATTGTCCATGAGCAATTAGGGATATATTATCACCTCGGCTCTAATCTTTTGATGAATTGTTTGGGTCTTGATAAGTCGTGATGTTAACTTTTTGGAGGAGTCTGCAGTGGTGCTGGAGTGGGTGGAATTGCTTGGGACGTTGTTTATGCCAGCGATATTGGCAGGGCTAATTGCGGGGTTATTTGGGCTGGGGGGCGGAGTTGTGATAGTCCCAGCGGTTTATTATGTATTAACAGGAATGGGATTGGCGGCAGAGTTGGCCATGAGTATGTCGATTGCGACATCGTTACTCACTATAGTGGTAACGGGTTTTTCGTCCGCTTTGGCGCATGCTCGTTTAGGTCATGTTGATGTTGATTTGCTGAAAGTTTGGGTGCTGCCATTAATTGGCGGTGCAATTTTAGGCAGTGTTTTGGTCGCAAACTACAGAACGCCTTCACTTATTGTTTTCTTTGGTTTGTTTTTATGGCTTGTTGCGTTGTTGAACGTGTTGATTCAAAAGCGAAGGCAGCCCGCTAGTGAGCCTTCGGTTGAGCGATTTTCTGTGCGCGCGGCAGCATTGTTGTGTGTGTTTGGTATTGGAGGTGTGTCGACATTGGCGGGAGTTGGCGGCGGTACCTTAAGTGTTCCATTGCTGAAGGCTCAGGGACGGGGGACGCATAACGCTATTGGCACGTCGGCGGCGATGGGTTTTGTTTTGGCGTTGATGGCGTCTCTCAATATGCTATTTTTGGGGGCGGTTGATGAAGGGCGCCCGGCTGGTACTGTGGGTCTGATTTACCTGCCGGCTTTGGTTGTAATATTGCCGTGTACGGTATTTTTCGCGCCTATGGGCGCACGCATAGGTAAGAAAATATCAGCTGGGGTGCTGGATAAGCTTTTTGTTTTACTGTTAGTTGTGGTGGGTGCAAAAATGATGTTGAGCGGCATTAAGGCTTTGGCGTAACGGCTCCCACCGCGTTGGCTACTGGTACTGCTGGGTGGTGAAATGAGGGGCAAGGAGGTAAGCCATTATCACTATGCTGGCTTTTCTCTTCCCCTCCTCTTCGCTACCGGAAGTGTTGCATGCCTCGGTAATTGCTCTTCGATGTCATGCTTCTGCCTTGGTGTATTCTTTCGGCCTGCTTCCCTGCAGGCTTCTTCGCTAATTGGACAATCTATTATTGCTTACCCTTACGGGTTTTTAGTTTTTAAACGAATTTAACAGTTTGGACGCGCCTTCTTTGGTTTCTTTCGCGGCTTTCTCTGCTGCTTTGGCCGCTTCTTTCGCTTTCTTTTCAGCTGCATCGGCTGCCGCTTGTGCTTTTGCCTCTGCGGCCGCAGCGGATTTCTTGGCATCATCCGCTGTAATACGGCTAGCGGCTTCGTCGGCTTTCTCGGCGACTGATTTGGTTGCATCGGCAGTATTGGTGGTGTCTTTTTCGCCGCAGCCAATTAATGCTGTGAGGGCTGTTACTGAAATTAGGCTAAGGATGAGATTTTTCATGGTTGCTCCTAAGTGGTTTATTTGGGTCGTGCTTGATTTGGATATTATTGCTCAGGTACGTCGAGGACCGTGAGCAAAACTTACTTGGTCATTAAGTTTGGGCGCAATGGTGGTGTTTATTAGACTCTGCTCTTTGTGGTCAATGTCTTACAACTTGTGCTCAAGATGTCGCCTATTACCTTTCGTGAGTATTTTTTAAACTGTGCGCCATGGATGACAGGGACGATTGACCAAAAGGATGGGTCAAGCCTACGAAATAGGTTCTGTGAGTTTGGGCCGCTACATTTATTGTAGCGGCCTTTTTTTTGGCCCGTAGTTTGTGCTTTGAGCGTACCTCGGGCTCGCTTATGGCGCCTGAATAGGGTTTGTGCGATCATGCCTGCCTTAAATAAGCCGATATTTGATGTTGTTTCGGCATGAATCTATCGGTGCTGTAGCGCGCCAGTTATTGAAGAGTAGAGTCTTATGAGTCAAGTTGAAGTCGCCCTTAAAATTAAAGCTAGCCTAGGCGAGTGCCCACGTTGGGATGAGAAAGAGCAGGTTTTGTATTGGTTGGATATTAATGCTGGTCAGCTTCATCGCCTTGACCCGAAGACCGGTGAAGATACTTTTTTGCAGTTTGATGAAGAGATTGGCTGCTTCTCGTTGCGAGAAAAAGGTGGGTTTGTATTGGCAATGCGAACGGGCCTTTACACAATTGATGGCTGGAACATCGAGCGTACTTTTATAGCAGACCCTGAAGAGGGTATGGATAAAAACCGCTTTAATGATGGTCGTTGTGATGATAAAGGACGTTTGTTTACGGGTAGCGTCTATCCGCCCAAAGATTACGGTGGCGCGAGTATCTATTCTTTAAGCTCGAATGGTGATGTGAAGAAGTGGATTAAAGATTTGTTGACGGCTAATGGTATTGCGTTCAGCCCTGATAATAGAACTTTTTATTATGCGGATACGCCAAGCCACGCTATTAGCCGGTGCGATTTTGATTTGGAGTCCGGTGAGGTGAGTAATTGTTCTGTATTGCATCAATTCCCTCTTGGTAATGGTCGGCCCGATGGAGCTTCTGTTGATAGTGAGGGTTTCTACTGGAGTGCCCTGTATGAAGGTGGCCGAGTTGTACGTGTTAGCCCTCAAGGCGAAATTGTTCAGGAGATTATAGTGCCTGCTAAATGCCCGACTATGGTGGCTTTTGGTGGCGGTGATCTAAAAACACTCTATATAACGACTGTTGGTGGTCGGCCTGATGAAGAGTTGGCTCAGTTTCCTGATTCGGGTTCTGTTTTCTCTGTGCGTGTTGATGTGGCTGGTCGTATTGAAAACCGTTTTGCCGGTTAGCACGAGAGGTTGACAAAAAAGGGGGCGCGGCCTCCTTTTTTATGTCCCTTGATTTGATTGCACTTTTTACGAGTAGTAAATGGTCTAAATGTTAACTTGCGCCTTGCGATCTGGGCGGCTTTGGTGGCAAATAGGCTTCTTTGTTATTTTAATTATTATTCTGTCTTTTTTGGGGGTAGGGTGTGAAAAAGTATTTGCTGGTTGCGTTGGTTGTTTCGTTGGCGGGCTGTGCCAAAGTGGGAAGTGAGCGTTGGTGTGAAAACCTTGAAGGTAAGCCTAAGGGCGACTGGAGTATGAATGAAGCTTCTGATTATGCAAAAAATTGCATACTGAAATAATACTATCTCCCTTTTTTATTTGATGACTGCCGCCGAGGTCTGTTGTGAATTCGCTCGTTAAAGAATTATTGTCCGCCGTTACATTTGCGTTAACCAGCTGTTTTCTGGCATTTGGTTTATCGTGGGTGGTGTTGTATCAGCTCGACTTTTCCTATGGGCTATGGCATGACGTGGGCGGCATTGGTGATGCTATTGAGCGCTTTGGCCCAGAAAATTATTATCGTACGGGCTTTGCTGATACCACTAAAGAGCAGCGCGAGCAGTTGTTCCAGCAAATTAATTATGCCGTTCATCATGATGGTGACGGGTTGGAATCGATTATCTATACGGTACCAAACCACCCGACTCAAACCTTGCTGACAGACGATGAGGTGATTCACCTTAACGATGTTGCTCACTTGGTGAATAAGGTGGAGTGGATGCTCGTTTTTTCGGCGCTAATTTGGGTGTTTGTGATGTTCTATTATTACAAAGCGCGATTGCGGCCCCCTTCTGTTTTGCATCAATGTTTGGCGTTATTAGCGTTGATGGGGATCTTCGTGTTGGCGCTGATTATGATTGGTCCAACAAAGGCCTTTAGTCAGATGCATGAATGGGTGTTTCCACCGGGTAACCCTTGGTTTTTCTATTATCAGCAGTCGTTAATGTCAACAATGATGTGGGCGCCTGTGCTTTTTGGCTGGATTGCGGCTCAGTGGGCTGTTTTTACGCTCATTATTTTTGGCTTTATTCAGTTTTTATCGTTACGCTTCTTGCAGCATCTTCGCTCCTCATCTGCTGTGTCTTCAGTGGAGTAAGCCTTCTCTTTTTTGGTGATATTTCCTGGTATCGATAGTCATTTTGACTTGGAATAAATTTCTGTCAGTTTGTTCGGCATGTGGGGCTATTTCAGCCATAAAGCCACATGCTTGCCAACTTCATCACGGATAAATCACCATATTCTTGTTAATATTTCCCTGTTATTTAAAGGGCGCGCCAATGTCTATCGGTGTCGTCAGGTGATCATTCTGGGAGCTCTAGATGAGGAAGCACTATGAATAAAATTTTAACGGTAGGATTGCTGTCGGCAACATTAGGTGCCTGCGTTGGTCCTGTTGATACAGGTTCAAGCAGTTCAGAAACAGTGTCGTCTAACAGCGTGCAATCAAGCTCTAGTGAAACCACGGTTGTTTCGAGTAGTTCAGTTGTCGTTAGTAGCTCTTCGAGTGTGGCTTCTTCTGCGCCTTCATTTAATGGTAATGCTATTGCAGGGAAGGGTGCGTTTGGCACAAATTGTGCTGGATGCCATAGCGATACTGATAATGATGGGTATTTTGGCGGCAGTGGCGATGATGCGAAAATTGGCGCTGTCGACCCTGATGATCTTGGTAGCCCGATGACTTCCGCTGGCTACGACGGTAATTCCATCAATGCCCTTGCAGCATTCATTGGTGCTCAAATGGCTCCTGCAAGCTGTGGTGAGCAGTGTGTTAATGATACGGCTGCTTATATTTGGTCTTTGCGTGATGGTATAAAGGGCGAGAGTGCCGTTGCGGCTTCATGTGAAAACCCTAACGATGTGCATTACGGTAAGCGCGCGTTGCATGTATTAACATCTTATGAATACAATAATTCTTTAGCTAAACTTTTTAGTGAGCCATTAAGTGTGGATTATTCATCGCCAGCTAAGGGTGGTTTAGATGCTCTGGTGGCGAGACTGCCAAACCATTTAAGTATTGAACTTGGTGAGCAACGACTAAATACCTTTTACGACAATACCAATGAAGTCGTTGACTGGGCTATGTCTACTCCTGGAGTATTACCATTTTCTTGTGATGATGCCGTTTCTTGCGCAAATGACTTTATTACCGAATTTGCTTATGTTGCTTACCGACGTGCATTAAATGACGAAGAGCAGGCTGAAATTACGGATATCTTTGTGGGTGCCGCAGATGTGGAATCTGGTTTGCGTTGGGCGTTAACGACGGTACTAATGTCACCTAACTTCCTTTATCGCTCGGAGTTGGGAACAAAGGTTTCTGAATTACTAGCTAACCCTGTGGTTGCTCCTGGTACTGATTTTGATTTTCAGGGTGCCCCTACAGTTCTTGACGATTTGTCGATTGAGCGTTACACGCGCCTAACCGTTTCAGGTGGTTCTACCGCGCGTTATGAGTGGACTGGCAATGATCTTATTGCTTTAACTGTTAAAGGCGCTCAGAGCGATAGAGGTTTTTGGCCAATATTGACAATTGGTTCTTCTGCCAACGGTCAGGATGCAACTATAGAGGAGCTCACAATTGATCACACAGGCTTTCGAACCTACTACCTTAATGTCGATGTAGCATCTGGTGGAAGTGTTTATTTCTTGCATAACGCAAATGTAAATAATGATTACACTGCACTACCGATTGAAATTTCTAAATTGTCTTTGGGGGTGTTGGGCACATCAGAGCCCGTACAGGACGATGTCGTGAAGTTAATGGCTGCAGATCAATCAGCTTATGCTCTAGACCCTTACGAGTATGCTTCAGCTCTTTCTTTTGCCCTAACTGGTTCGGGGCCGTCAAAAATCTTACTTGATGCAGCGGTAGGTGGTGAACTAGTTGATGTGGCCAGTCGTGAGGCACATGTTGATGAGTTGATTGATTCACCGCTTGGTATTGCTCATGTCGAACGTCTTGCGGGTAAGTGGTTCCGCACCGACGGCTTGACAAGTAAAACGCGTAATAACGATGCATTTACACGTGACGTTAGAACGTCGATGATGCAAGAAATACGCGAAATCTATAAACACGCGTTTTATAACGGTAACTTCCCAGGTATTTACAGTGGTGAGTACACCTTTTTGGATAGTACTCTTGCCGCCTTCTACGGAATGCCTGGTCAAGGAGGCTCTTCACATGGCAATTTCGCCTTTGTTGATACTGCAGATACGCGCCGTGGTGGTGTTATTGCCTCGGGTGGATTTATGGCCTACAACGCCCATATGGATTACACCTCACCGATTCAGCGGTCTGCGCACTTTCGTCAAGATGTTTTGTGTCAGGCTATCCCGTTGCCGACCAATTTACCTGACTCAGATGCTCGAGATGAAGCTGCATTGTTAGCGAAGCAGCGTCTTAGCGAGGGCAGCATTACGACTGAGAAATGGTATGACATTCAAACGAATATCCCAGGAGCATCGTGCGCAACTTGCCATAACGCGTTGATTAACCCCCTTTTTGGTATGGATGATTTTGATAATGTGGGCCGTTTGCGCCCCGTTGTGGCTGGTCGAATTGTTCAAGATGGCCTGACTCTGGTTAACGATGTGGCGGTACCTCAGGGGACAAGTAACCTTTCTGTTGATGCTGTGAATGATGGAAGCTATTTGTATGCCTATGATGCTGTTGGATCACTATCTTACGAAGAGGCTGATGCCGCGAAATTAGTTGGTGATGGTTTACTCTTTAGTGGCGCCAAAAATCTGGGAGAAGTGATTGTGGAAAATAATTTGCCGGGAATTGGGGCGTGTTTAATTGAGAAGTCAACGCGCTATGCTCTTGGTTATACTTTAAATCGCGCATATTTGGATCCTGCTGAAACCGACGGGGTGACTGATGATCAGGCCTCTGAGTTTGCTTGTATGCAGGATGAACTAGAGGTTGCATATTCTCAGTCTAAGAGTCCTCGTGATGTGGTTAAAGCGATTGTTATGTCTGATGCTTTCCGATTCCGTAAATAATATGTGTTGCAGTGGAGAACTCGTTTCTCCGCTGCAATAACCACAGAAGGTTATTTCTATGAAAATTTTAAACAAAACACAATTGCCAAGTGAAAAAGCGGTTGAGTCTCAGAATCGTCAGAATCAAAAAGCGCGACGCAGCTTTTTAGATCTTGTTGCAAAGTCGGGCGTTGCATCTTCGACTTTGCGCTATTCGAGTTTGCTTGGTGGTGTAATGACTGCCCGTTATGCGCAAGCTCAAGAAAGCCCCAAACGTGTAGTTTACTGCTACATTCACAGTGGTTCGCCATCAGACTGGAGGCCTAGTTCGGCTTCGAACATGGGTGGCTCTTCGTATCATTATGGCCCTCAAAGCCATAATGTTGCTGGTATTTCACATTTCCGCGGTATTGATACTGAAGTTGCAGGTCATGGTGGTGCACGTCAAGCACTGGGCGGTAACTATTCTCCTGGCACTACCGCAGATGGAAAGTTGGGGCCGATATTAGGGCCAAGTAGTTACTTCTCTACAATATTTTTAGGGTCAAATGCTACTGATTCTGGCGTAGGCCCAGGAGTGGTTATTGGTGAAGGTACTCCGATTGATGATCCGCAGCAGGCGCTCAGTAAATTTTTTGGTGCGCTGCCGGAAGTTGGAACGGATGATACTTATAAAAAGTCCTTTGTGGCTCAAAAGCGTGCTATTGAAAACATTAAGAATAAGTTAAGCTCTGCGGAATATGAACGTTTAAATACACATTTCTCTGCGATTGAAGCGATAGAGCGGCGTATTACGGAGCAATCTACTGCGGAAGCGCCTGATCTTAACGCGTGTAAGCCCAATATCCCTGGTGGTTATGACGACTCCTCAAATGCCGGTATGGTCGAACATGCCAAGCTGCAAGCAGATGTTATTGTTGCAGCGTTTAAATGCGATTTAACACGTGTCGGTGTGCTCCAGATTGGAACCCATCAGGGCACTGGCTGGACTTATCGTGGCTTTGATGGCCACAGTGCAGCACACTCTGGTGGTGCTTCTGTGTGGAATCAAATGATGACAGATAAGTTCGAAGTCCCGGCTTACTTTATTAAAAAGTTGACCGATACAATGGATTCCAACGGCAACTCACTTATTGATAGCACTGCTTTTTGCCAAGTGAGTTGTTTCGGTAATGGCTTGTCGCATGCTTCTACCAATGCGCCATTCCTGCTAGCAACGAATCTTTCAGGCTTTAAGGGTGGGTTCTCATCAATGAGTACTGGTGCAACCTCGCGTGATTTCCATGCCGATGTTGCTAGAGGCTTAGGTGTCGATAGTTCTGTTGTAAGTTTTGGGGGTGCCGCTGGCGGCAATACGGGCTTACTTTCTTAAGTATTACTTATAAGTACTGATTGGTAGAAACACCTTGAAAAAGCCCCGCTACAATTTTTGTAGTGGGGCTTTTTTTGTTAATCTACGGGTAATTAATCTCTAATTGTAATTAGGCATCTTATGACGACAGCAGCAGGCTTTAATTTTCCAGCAGGTATTCTTATTTGTCCTGTTTGTGCAAAAGATATTAATGGTGTGCAGTGTGATGGCTGTAAAAGCGAGTTTTTCTCTTTGGGGGATATACCCTGCGTTTTTACATCCGGCATTAATCAAAAGAAGTTGTGGCAACATCAAATGGCGATGATGGAGGCGCAAGGCAGTGAGGCGCTCGGCAATTTAGACTATTTGTTGGAGGGTTACGATATATCTGCTTTAACGCGTAATCGATTAGGGGAAGCTCGGGCTTCAATGGAAGAGAGTCTGAATGTCATTCTTTCGCAATTTAGTGAGGGTGGCTTGGTTGCTCAGCGGGATGAGCACTTTGAGCAAACAACCGTTGAAAATCCAACCGAATATTACCACCATATTTTGCGGGATTGGGCTTGGGATAATGAGCCTAGCCCGTATTTTGAAACCAATGCGAATGATGCTAACTTAAAACGCGTATTGGATGTGTGGGACAGCCCTAAGCCTGAAAGAATGTTGGTTCTTGGTGCTGGCGCAGGGCGTTTAAGTTGGGATCTACACGAGGCCTTAAAGCCTCAGCTAACGATAGCGTCGGACATCAACCCTTTTTTGCTAACATGTGCGCATAACTTAATTAAAGATCGAAAAAACATATCATTGCCTGAACTCTATACCTACCCTCAGGTGGGCTACCCATTCTCTAAATCTTGGCAGATGGTCCCACCTACGGATTCTGATAATCTACGTGGTCAGTGGTTTGCGTTAGGTGCTGACGTGTGGAATATGCCGATGCACGAATCAAGTGTTGATACGATTGTCACCTCTTGGTTGCTGGATGTAACGGGGGGGGATATTAAGGATTTAATCGCTGTCGTTAGCTACCTACTGAAGCCGGGCGGTACTTGGATTAATACTGGTCCATTGCTGTATTCTCGCCAAGTGAGCTTTGATATGAAGTATTCGGCGGAGGAGATCTTAAACTTTGCAGAAATGACAGGTTTTGTGATCAATAAACAGAGTGTCGATGAAATTGCTCATATGGTTTCACCGCTAAATGCCCGCTTTCATCATGAGCAATTACTCACTTTTAGTGCCCAGAAAGGCAGTGTGGCTTATGTCATTCCAGAGGTCAGTAATCTGGATGAGTGGTTAACCCCTCCGTGGTTGGTGATGCATCATTTACCGGTACCCGCTATAAACTTTGAATGTGAAATGGGGCATGAGTTTATCGGTCAAGTATTATCACTGGTTGATGGCGAGAAGAGTATTCATTTGATTGGGCAATTACTGCAATCTAGTATGCCTGCAGGCGTTTCGGCGAAAGAGGCAATTGTGGCGCTATTGGGGCAAATATTACAGCAGATGGCTATTGCGAAGGCTTAGTGGGCAAGGGCGGCTTCTAAGCTGAAGCCGCCCTGTCATTCTAGCGATTAATCCGGCAGTTCAGCGTTGTGATAAACCTCTTGAACGTCATCGCAGTCGTTTAGCATATCCATAAACTTATCGAACACTTCGACATCTTCTTCTTTGAGTTCTGTGTGCAGTTGTGGAATAAATGTGATTTCTTCCACGTCGATGGTGAGGTCAGGAAAGGATTCCGCAAGTGCTGTTTTGGCTTTAAAAAAGTCAGTTTGAGGGGCGAATACTGTAATTACGCCATCTTGGTTTTCAATTTCCGCGACATCAACATCGTGTTCCATCAATGCTTCTAGGACCGTGTCTTCATCGTCATGTTTAAAGCTGAAGATGGCTTGATGGTCGAACATGTGAGCAACAGAACCTTGTGCTCCGAGTTTGGCTTTTGCCTTGTTGAAACAGGTGCGAACATCGCCGAAAGTGCGGTTGTTATTGTCGGTTAAGCAATCGACGATAACCATACAGTTGCCTGGCCCGAAGCCTTCAAACCGAACGGTGATGTAATCCTCGCCGCCGCCACCTTTTGCTTTGTCGATGGCTTTATCGATAACGTGACTAGGCACCTGTTCTTTTTTGGCTTTTTCAATTAAGCGGCGCAAGCTGAGGTTGGCGCTGGGGTCAAAGCCGCCATTTTTGGCACAAACGTAAATTTCTTTGCCGTATTTAGAGTACAGCTTGGTTTTCATGGCGCCGGTTTTCGCCATCGAGGCTTTGCGGTTCTCGTATGTTCTTCCCATGGGTGCTCTCTTATTCTACGTGTTACGAGCGCAGGCGGGCCGCGCTCCTTTGCTAGTATCATGTTGTAAAGGATGCTCAGTATTATGCCGTGTTGTTGCGCGCGTGATAAGCCTTGTCTCCAGCTAAGCGATAGATTAATCGTCGTTAAGGGCGAGATCTTAATCGTTTATCCAATAAAGTGAAGGCATCGGCCTTCTTATCGATGCTGGAGTCTCTAATTAGAGAAACGCCTACGATGGAAGATTTGGAGTGGCTTAGGAAAGGTTGCCGGAGCGTGAGTCTGTGAAATATTGCTTCCGCGTCTATCAGATTAGATAAGCTTTGGTTGTTGCTGAGGTTTAGTGAGCTTTACCGTGTCGCCTACTTTGATGTAACCATCGTGAATAACCTTGCAGCAAACACCAGCCATGAATGCCGGTTTAAGTAGCTCTTGCAGCCCTTGAACCTGCTCACCCATTCGGTAGCACGGGTCGCATTCTTTTGTGATTTCTAGCACGGCTTGGCCGATGGTCAGCGTGCTACCGATATCATCTTGGTTAAATACGATGCCTGAAATCAATAGGTTGGCTCGGCGAATGAGCCAGTCGATGGGTTGCCCGTAAAGTGATGCGATAACTTGCCAGCTATCTGCACTTAAAACGGTGACTTGTCGCTTGGAGGGTTTTCCGCGAGAGTCACCAGCGATCCCTGCAGTTTGCGTAATGGATGAATGCGTAAGTGTTTCCATGGCTGCGCGCTTCTGGTTACGTCGAGCAATGCCTTTGAGAGTTAATGTCATAGAATTGTGAAACCTTTTTCCCTTTGAATGGATTAGGATAGCCGATGTATTCTCGGGTTTTTAGTTAACGTGGGAATAAATGTTGTGGCGGCATCAGTCCCATATTAACAAAACCACTTAGATTCAGGAATTTTGTATGTTAAATGTAATAAGTAGCGGGTCATTAATGGCGAGTATAAGAGGTCTGGCGCTTGGGTTTGTATGTACTATGGGGTTGGTCTCGTTGGTTCATGCTAAAGAGGCTGAGGTGCCAACCAGTGCCGACGATGTCAGGCCAATTTTAATCGGGCAAAAGGTGCCGAAGCTTACATTGAAAAATCCTGCGGGAGAAAATGTGAAGCTTCATAAACTTTTCAAAGACAAGCCCGCATTGTTGGTCTTTTACCGTGGTGGGTGGTGCCCTTATTGTAATTTGCACTTATCGGAATTACGAAAAATAGAACAACCGCTGAAGGATCTCGGTTTTCAAATCATAGCTGTCAGCCCCGACAAACCTTCAGAGCTACAAAAAACGGGCGAAAAGAATGAGCTAGGTTATACCTTGCTGTCCGATAGTGATGCAGCGGCGATTAAGGCGCTTGGGCTTGCGTTTAAAGTGGGTACAACCATGAGCGTGGCTATGAAAACATTCGGTGTTAATTTAGAGGAAAGTTCGGGCGAAGATCACCATTTACTCCCTGTGCCCGCGGCCTTATTGGTCAATAGTAAAGGTCTGGTTACCTTTAGCTTTGTTGCGCCCAACTACAAAGTCCGGGTCGATAATGATGTGATTATGGCTGCGGCTAAAGCACAGTTGAAGGCTAAGAAGTAAGCGTTTCAGTCCTGTGATATGCCACGTCGTGCGTTAGTGGCGTGGCTAGATTAATACCGGCTTCTTGCGCCAAGCGTTGAGTGAGCTGGTTAATGGTTCTGCGTAAATCAATTAAGCGTGCAGGGGATTTAGTGTGGAATATGAGTCCCCATTTTAAAGCGTGGTCGCCGGTCTCTAATAAAACGGCTTTCATCCCGTGATCACTCTCGTAAGGGATACGCTGATCTGTGGCAATTAAGGCCACATCATTAAAAAGCTTTTCAACCTGTTCTGCTGGCGTGTTATAGCCAATATTGAAGCTTAAACATTCGCGCAAACCTTTATTGGATGCAAAGCGCGATAGGTTGCGCAGGGTGTGATCGCGCAAGGCGGTATTGCGAACCATAATGCGATTGTTGTGTGCGATATCGAAAAGTTCGGTATGAAACATTTTTGTTTTAAAAACTTCTGCAATCATGCCGTTTGGCAGTTCTAAAATGTCACCTTCTTCGATCATGTCACTGTTAAGCAGTATCAGCCCACTAATAATATCGGGTGCCCAGGATGCTTGGGTTAAGGCGAGCATGACACCAATGACACCAATGACGCCACCGGCTTCCAGTAAATTGCTAAACCCTAGCTGTTGAACGATAGCGACAACGGCCAATATAATAAAAATAAGACTGGCAAGTAGGGAGAGTGCACGTGTTTGGTAGGTGGGGATTGTAATGGTTTGCTCACCAATGGTGCGGCTTTTGCCAAAACGTTTGAATATAAAATAAGCGCTAATGAAATTGCCGAGATAGCAGAGGTAAACACTAGCTGCAATGGCAAGGGCCGTGACTAGGCCGTATTGCTGGCTTAGCTCGGCGGGAACTTCGGCGTACATAATGGCGGAGATAGCCGCTAGGCACACCCCTCGAATTAGCGCGACACGAAGTGCACGTTTAGGCGCGGGCGCTTTACCGCTGTAGCGTTCAACCAGGGCTTTGGCGAATACCATACTGGCTAAACTAAGCAGGCAAAAAATAATTTCTGCCAGTGTTAATGCTTGGCCCAATAGCTGAAATCCGGGGATTAATTCGAGTTCATCGGGCACAGGCTAAAGACCTTTGATTCGGTTGGCAGTTAGGTGGAATCTTAGCTGAGAGGCGAGGAGGGAAATATGTATCCACTAATACTCGATCTCTACATTCTTACCGTTATTGCTACAAATGCATATGTGCGAGCATGCACGCCTTAAGCGCTTTGGTAAGAATGCAATTTTTCTTCGCCGCTAAGGCTAAGACGGGGAGACAGTGCATGACCTCTACGAGCTATTTTACTGAGCAAGAACCACTGAGTGGATAACATGCTCACCTTCAAAATACACTTTAAAATTTTCGTATTCCCAGGTGTAAATAGCGGGGTCGCCAACGGGGCCGGTACGCGCAAGTGGTTCACCATATTGTGCTGAGACCTGATCTTTGCTTGCGCCAGTACTTGGGCGTTGGACATTCCAGTAGTCGCCTTGTTTACCTAAAGGAATCGTGACTGTCTCACTGAATGCTGCTGGGGTGTACAGTCCAGCACAAAGGGTAAGGCTGGCTAAAATGCTGAGAGTGCGTTTCATATTGGCTCCTAATTAGGTCATACATTAAGCCTGTTGCTGGGCTTTTGTTAGTGCTTTGGCTATTACTTGCTGTTGCGTCGCCTCAAGGCGATAAAACTTAGCGGCTACGTTATAACTATTGTCGCGACTTTCGCAACGAATAATTTGTGCAAAGGTTATCACGGGGGTGAATTGAGGTAAAAAAATGATTCTCAAAACGACAAAACTGTTTTTATAAAGCATACGTGGGCTTTTAAAGGCAATGCCGTCTTGGCTCAGGCTAATGCGGGTCTTGGGCAAATGCTTGTAGCTACTAAATACGGTATGCCGGGCGAGCAAGTCGATTTTATCATTCAGCAGCTTTAAGTAGCTCGCAACGCCGGGTTGCTTGCCAGCAATAACGCTGGCTGCTTGCTGCGTTTTGTGATCAATAGCCGCCAGCGCTTCGAGTACATGCCAAGAGGGGCCTTCGCTGGTGACATCAATAGCGGCTATATGTTGTGCCGTTTGCGCGTCAACGGGATGTACATCAAAAATCACATCATCATCAATGCGGAAGAACTCTCGTCGATCGTGTGCTTCTTGGTTCATGGGTTACCTTTCAACGGCTCGTGATTGGGTCTTCATTTAGGATAGACCAGCTTCAATCGCTACGAGGCATGGTGAGGCTTGTGGTGGCGCTGTTTATTGGGTCTAATGCGCCCATGCAAAATACTCTCCCTATTGTCATTGGACTTCGTTACCTACGCGCCAAGCGCAGTAATGCTTTTATATCCTTCGTTAGCCTATTTGCTTTTTTAGGTATGGCGCTGGGTGTTTTCGCATTGATTGTAGTGCTTTCAGTAATGAACGGCTTTGATCGCGAGCTAAAAGAGCGCATTTTACGCACAGTACCGCATGGTTTTATTCAACCCGAAAACGGTCTTGCCGATCCTGAAGCACTAATGGCTTTATTGCACGACACCCCGAACCTAGTCGGTTTGGCGCCTTATGTGCAAACCAATGGCTTGTTAACCTATGCCGGTAATGCGCGCGGCGTGAGTGTGGTGGGGGTTGACCCTGTCTTCGAACCGTCGGTGTCTGATGTACAAGATTTCATGTCGCAGGGGCAGATGAATGCTCTGCGCGGTGGTGAATATCGTATGTTAATGGGTGGGCTGCTGGCACGCTTTTTGGGGGTAAGTCTTGGCGATAAAATCACCTTAACACTGCCTGAGGTGGCGGTGACTCCAGCGGGTGTTTTCCCGCGCAGCCGCCGCTTTACCGTCGCGGGTATATTTGATACTGGTGCGCAAAGTGATCAGTCTATGGTGATGATTCACTTACGCGATGGCCAAAAGTTATTGCGTTTGGGGAATAAAAGCCAAGGGCTGCGGGTTAAAACCGACGATATCTACAATGCGCCTCAAGTGTTGTCGCATATGGCTAAAAATATTGGGCGGCCCGTTGTGACCCAAGATTGGAGTCAAACCCAAGGGCACTTATTTCAAGCGGTAAAAATGGAAAAAACCGTCGTAGGTTTTTTGCTCGGTATTATTGTCGCGGTTGCGGCGTTTAATATAGTGACGAGCTTAGTCATGATGATTGCTGAGAAACGCAGTGATATTGCCGTCTTGCGGACTATGGGGTTAACGTCGCGAGGTGTTGTAGCGATTTTTATGGTGCAAGGGCTTACATTGGGTGTTGTTGGGGTTGGGCTAGGCGCTATATGCGGTATTTTAGGTGCGCTTTATATTTCTGATGCGGTCGCTTTTCTAGAGCAATTTTTTAATGTTCAGGTCTTTGACCCTAGCGTGTACTTTGTTACGCGCTTACCGTCGGAGTGGCGCTTGCACGACAGCCTTGTTGTTTGTGCTGGCGCATTGGTGGTGAGTATTATTGCTAGCGCTTACCCCGCTTACCGGGCTAGCCAGATCGCTCCAGCGGAAGCTTTACGCTACAACATTTAAATCGTCCCTTATTTCCCCACGTCATTCGGCAGTGGGTTGATTAATCAATAGGTTGAATGCATGACTGCAGTTTTAGAATGCCAAGGTGTTGCCAAAACATATGGCCAGGGAGCATTACAAGTTGAGGTGCTTAAGGGCTTGGATCTACAGTTGATGCCCTCTACGCAAACAGCCATTGTTGGCGCTTCTGGTGCTGGTAAATCGACGCTATTGAATATTCTTGGGGGGTTAGATCGCCCCAGCGCCGGTATTGTGCAAATTAATGGCGAACCCTTTTCTGCACTTAGCGAAAACGCGCGCGGACGAATTCGTAACCATAGCCTAGGTTTTGTTTATCAATTTCACCATTTGCTGGGGGAATTTACGGCGCTCGAAAATGTAGCGATGCCGCTGCTTATCGCCAATCAACCCAAAAAAAAGGCTTATCAAAAGGCCGAGCAACTGTTAGCACGGGTGGGGTTGACGGCGCGTTTACGGCATAAACCCAGCGAGTTATCGGGCGGTGAACGTCAGCGCGTTGCCGTAGCTCGCGCTTTAGTGTGCGATCCTGCGTGTGTATTGATGGATGAGCCGACGGGTAATCTTGATAGTCAAAACGCAATGGCCATTCGCGAATTGATGTTGGAACTTAGCCAGCAGCTGGCAACCGCGTTTGTTGTAGTTACACACGATATGAGCATTGCCCGCCAATTAGATAGAGTATTGGAATTGAAAGACGGTTGTTTGGCCGTGTTGGATGCGCCTGAATGAAACTGCCTATTGCGCGTTTTTCACTGTTTATTGGTTTGCGCTATGTTGGCGCCCGTGAGCGAAATCTATTAGTCGCGTTTTTATCGCGCGTGTCCATGGCAGGCTTGATCGTAGGGGTAGGGCTTTTAGTGGTGGTCTTATCCATTATGAATGGCTTTGATCGCGAGCTGCGCGAGAAAATTTTGAGCTTATTGCCGCAGGCTTCGGTGTATCACCGCGAAGGTGTTGAAGATTGGCCAGCCTTAAAAAAAAGGCTTGAAGGTTACCCCCATGTCGTGGCGGCTTCGCCCTTTGTTGAAGTCAGAGCGTTAGTCGGAGTCGCAAATAGAGCGGAGCCCGTTGCTATTTACGGTATAGCGCCAAGCGCCGAGCGCCATGTTTCGGATATTGCTCAATATCTTTCTGAGGATGCATTGGCTGCGTTAGAAACAAACAGTGATCAAATTATCTTGGGTGCTGGTATTGCCGAAAAGTTAGCTGTAAAAGCTGGCGATAGCGTTATGGTTATTGTGCCGGACAACCAAAACCCGCGTGCGCCACCCAGTATTACGTATGTTGATGTTGCCGCTGTAATCACAACACAGACCGAAGTGGACACCAAGTTAGCGCTAATGAATCTCGAAAAAGCGCAAACACTGACACTGGACGGCCAGGTTACTGGTATGCGGTTAAAACTGGATAACCTGTTCGATGCTCACGATATTCTTTGGCAGGTGATTATGGATCTTGGTCGTGGCTATTACGGTAATAGCTGGCTGAGTACACATGGCAACCTTTACCACGCAATCCATATGTCAAAGCGCTTAGTGGGCTTGCTGATGTCACTGATTGTGGGTATTGCGGCGTTTAACGTGGTCTCCACCTTGATTATGGTGGTGGTTGAAAAGCAAGGTGCCATTGCTATATTAAGAACGTTGGGTGCTAGCACGCGCGAGATTATGGCGGTGTTTATTGTGCAGGGAACGGTAATTGGTATTGTGGGCGCGTTGCTAGGTGCGATTTTAGGTATTGCTCTATCCTTCGTTGTTGGCGACCTTGTACGCCTGTTAGAGCAGTTGTTAGGTGTCCAGTTTTTAAAATCCGATGTTTACCCGCTGACTTATTTACCTACGGATATTCGTTGGGAGGACATACTGCAAGTGGTTACCACTGCCATTGTGCTGTGCCTGTTGGCAACACTTTACCCTGCTTGGCGCGCGAGCCGAGTTAACCCAGCCGAAACCTTGCGTTATGAATAGCTAGCGATGTCATAGGGCCTAGGAAAAAATATTTCATCTAATAATACTTGCCTCCTGCCTCCTGCCTCCTGCTTCCTCAACCGCGTTGCTCAAAGCGTTACATGCTTCGCATGCGCGGGCGAAATATTGTTTCCTCTCTCCTATAGTGGCGTCTGATCCATCTGCGATTGCTTATGTTGCTGCGGGGGCAGTGACTGATGTGGTAAAAGTGGTTAAGAGTTACTAAAACGGTATGCGTAGCGGTAAGGGGCTTCTTGTTATAAGGAGCCCTTTTTTTTGTTTTTAGGGGCGAGGCAATAATAGTTTGTCCAATTAGACGAAGAGACCGGCTTTCTTATCGAGGCGTTTAAAGGGGCGCATGCCGGGGCATGTAAAGCTTTGAGCAACGAAGGTAAGGAGGTCGAGATCAAGTATTAGTGGATTAAATATTGTTTCCTCGTCTCTTACGCGTACGCCAACGGGCAATGACTTGCCAGCGCCATACCCACTGGATAATGAGATAGCTCAAGCCGCCTGAGCCAATACCAAAAGCGAGTGTGCCCACTAAAAAGGGTTTCCATGCTTCTAAAAAAAAGCTTCTAAACCATTCCCACGAAGCGTGAAAATGAAAGGACTCGATGGGGATTTGTAAAATCCAACAGCCAGCGATGTAAGCCGCGTAATAAATGAAAGGGAAGGTTAGTGGGTTGCTGATCATCACAAGTGCAAGTGCAATGGGTAAATTGCAGCGAAACCACAAAGACGCGACAGCCACTAAAGGAATATGGCCGATAGGAATAGGCAAAAAGCAAATGACTAAACCAATAAGAAAGGCACTGGAAACAGAGTGGCGTGTCAGGTGGAAAAGGTTAGGGTCGTGCAATAGTACGCCCAAAAAACGAAGCCTTGAGCTGTTTTTGAGGGCTTTGGGGTCAGGTGACCATCGTTTTAAAAACTTCCTTGGCATTATCGTTTACGCGCTAGTACATCAAGCTTTTAGTATAGATGAGGCGCTGCGATAGCCCTCCGGTTGGGGCGTTATTATGCCGTTAAAGCGAAGCAGCAGCTAGCTTTATAGTTTACGGCCTAGGTTGGGCTGGATATTGATAGACACAAAGGAGTGTGAATATGCATAGGGTTGCTGTTGTTGCTGCGGGGATGGGGCACGTGGTTTTATATGACGAGCTGCCCCGTTTTTGGTGGTTACTCGCTTTAATCTTTTTCGTGGGGTGGTTGACTGTTAGCTACTGCCAGCGTGCCCGGGCGTCTGTGCCTATGCAGCCCACATTCGCGCTCAAATTATTATCAACGGCGAGTCAACTATTGGTGCTTTTTTCGCTGGCTGCCGGTTTAGGTAGTTGGCGACTAGAAACCTTGGTTTCAGCTCAATTACCGCATTCACTCGATAAAACAAAACACTCGCTTTCTGTGCAGGTGGAGTCTCTTCAGCTGACCTCTTCTCTTCGCGCGCAGTTCAGTGCAGTGGTTCTTGATCATTCTAATGCAGATAAGGGTGCGACGCAGTCACTGATGGGAAAGCGTTTACGCCTGGCTTGGTATTCACCACCGGAACTTGCTGTTGGCCAGCAGTGGCAGGTTGAAGCTATTTTACGACGCCCTCGTGGAATGATTAACCCCGGTGGCTTTGATTATGGTGTTTGGTTGCTGGGGCAGGGGTTTCAAGCCACCGGTTACGTGGCCACGAAATCAGAGGCTACTTTAGTGGGGGCTACGCCTCCATCGCTACTGCGGGTTTTTCGTGAACATCTTCGTGGCGCCATGCAGGCAATAGCGGCTGAACCTGCTCATCGTTTTTTTACCGCGCTATTAATGGGGGATCGCCAAGCGCTAACGGTCGATGATTGGCATGTTTTGCAGGCGACGGGAACCGTGCATTTAATGGCGATTTCAGGTTTGCATGTTGGCCTTGTTGCGGCGTTGGGTTTTGCTTTGGCGGCATTGGGCGTACGTTTGTTACTTGGGGCTGGTTGGCTGCGCTCTGCGAATCCATATCGCTTATTTCCGCCGTTGTTTGCAATGGCATTATCATCGGGCTATGCACTTTTAGCGGGTTTTTCTGTGCCCACGCAACGAGCATTAATTGCCGTTGTTTTGGTTAATATTTTGTGGGCTATTGGCATACGCTGTTCGCGCTGGGCTTTGTTGGCGATCGCCTTATTATTGGTGAGTGTCGGTGAAACGTTGGCGTGGTTGCAATCGGGTTTTTGGCTGTCTTTTGTTGCAGTGGCGTTTTTATTGGCTAAGTATGACGGCACGGCGGGGCGCTCAATTGCAGATTCACGATATCAGCGTTTTAAACAAGGGCTTTTCACTGCGGTTAAAGTGCAGTGTTTATTGTCTGTGGGGCTTTGCGTTCCCTTGTGGTTGTTAGGTTTTCCTGCCAGTTTGTTGTCGCCATTCGCGAACGTATTGGCTGTGCCCTTGGTCGCTTTATTGTTTGTGCCGGCGCTTTTATTTTGGATTCCGCTAAGTTTTACTCCACTTAGTGACATAGCTTTGTTTCCATTGGCTTGGGCGTTTAATATTTTATGGTCTGGGCTTGCT
>NZ_CEXWTU010000054.1:0-23788 GCF_982758155.1 Marinagarivorans sp.
TTTCTCACGTAAAGAAGCCCTCGGCACCGTTGTTAATGAATCAACCGGGGGCCTGCCTAACTCACTCGGCACGATTGCTATGGCCAGAACAAGCAACCCAGACAGCGCCTCATCACAGTTTTATATCAATGTTGTTAATAACCCCAACTTAGATTCACGTGATGGTCGACCTGGCTATACCGTTTTTGGCAGTGTGATTCAGGGAACGGATGTCGCCATTGCTATTACCCAGCTACCGCGCGGCAAACACAGCGCAACAGGCCAGCGTAACGCACCGAATGAAACAGTATTAATTACAGCCTCTAAACGCTTAAAGCCTGCCGCTGCAATGGTTTTTGAAACACCCATTCCAACACCTGCCGAGACGGCACAAGAGGAAGCTCCTTAATGTCGATCGCTCTTTCGGTTAACCTGAATAAAATTGCGCTTATCAGGAACTCCCGCGAAGGCAACTACCCCGACGTAGTTGCTTTTGGCAAAAAATGCTTAGACGGCGGCGCTCAAGGACTTACAGTTCATCCACGCCCAGACGGACGCCATATTCGGCCCCACGATGTTTACGCATTACGTAAGTTAGTGAGCGACTACCCGGGTGCCGAATTTAATATTGAAGGCAACCCCTTTGCACCCGCTAGCGGCGACTACCCCGGCTTAATGGCACTAGTCAAAGATACTCGTCCACACCAATGCACATTAGTGCCTGATAGCGACAGCCAATTGACCTCGGACCACGGCTTCGATTTAACCTCCAGCCGTGATGCCGTACAGCCAATAGTTCAGCAGCTCACTGAGCTTTCTGTTCGCAGCAGCCTATTTATGGATCCCATCGTGGAACAAGTAGAGTTATCGGCAGCTATAGGCGCAGATCGTATTGAGCTTTACACCGGCCCATTCGCTGCAGCCCACCAACAACAAAGCGAAGAGCTACCCGCACTTATCAAGGACTATATCGATGCAGCCAAAACGGCTCACGCTTTAAACCTTGGCGTCAATGCAGGGCACGACCTTAACCTAGAAAACCTGCCTTCATTCAAGCAGGTTCCTTACTTGGCTGAAGTTTCTATTGGGCATGCCTTTACCGTCGACTCATTATTATTAGGAATGGACACCACGCTAAAGGCCTATTTGGGGATCTGCGCATGACATCAACAAGTAGCGACAAAACAGATAGCCAGGCGTATTTACAAAAGAAAGCCGCCTTCGCAAAAGTATTAACCATTTATGGTCGCAAACCCGTACTCGAAGCCTTGGAGCAAGACGGCATTTCGCCGTTTCGCTTACATCTGGCCGACAGTAATAAATCAGCCAGCGTAATCGATGATATTACCCGGCTTGCCAAAGCCAAGGGCGCCGAAATATTACATCATTCACGCGCCGCGCTCAGCCGAATTTCTAAAAACAGCAAGCAGGACCAAGGCATCGCGCTAGACATCCAATGCTTAGGCTTCACAACCCTTGCCGAATTTGAAGAAAATTTACCAGAGCACTTTGACCTTATCGCTGTAGATGCGGTCACTAACCCGCAAAACCTCGGCATGATTATTCGCTCAGTCTGCGCTTCACCCAGTACCGCCCTACTTCTACCCAATCAGGGCTGTGCACGCTTAGATGCCCTCGTTATTAAAGCGAGCGCAGGTACGCTATTCAAGGCCAACATTATTCGCTGTGATGATTTAAGTGATGCCATAAAAGGTTTGAAAAAACACAATACGCAAGCTTTTGCACTCGCAGGTGGCGCCGGGCACAACTTACAAAACCTTCCATTAACAGGGCGTAATGTTTATGTGTTGGGCAACGAAACCCATGGCGTAAGCCCAGGTGTTATGAAAGCCTGTCAGCACAAACTCGGTATACCGATGGCTAATGGAGTGGAATCTCTTAATGTGAGTATTGCCGGTAGCCTTGTGGCCTTTCACCGACTTTACCGCTAAACGGTACGCTTATTCAGGCAGTAATCATTACTGCCTGAATAGATTTAAGTTTCGGTAGGTACAACAATGGCCATGCAATCGCTGGGGCATTCACGCACTTTATCTTCAGGTAAGCTGGCAATACCGATCAAGGTATCACGAATCTCTTTTTGACAGCTGAAAGCCAATTTGCGCAATTTGCTAAGCCCTAACGGTCCACCGGGCGCAATATTCGCCACTAACTGATCTGCGCCCATGTTAAAAGGTAACACCCGCCGCATTAGCAGCTTACTTTGCAGTGCCAGCAAAGACTTAAAACCCGCTAAATCTATATTACCCCAATGGTACAGCGGCACCTCGGGGGGTAATTTATCGATAAACTTCTCGTAAAAGCCCAAGGTTCGCGACGTAGGAAAGTCCCCGACATACATTACCAAACCGTTATCTTGCACAGCAGCCACATAACGCTGATATAAGGTAATATCTTCGATGGTTAGCACATAGTCCGGCACAGACGTTCGCTCAAAGCCCCGAATAAACTCGGAACAAAGCGCCGCGCCTGCCCAGCCGCCAACGTCAATCAACTTGTCGTCATCACAAATGGCTTCAAATGGACCACGCAAATGCAATAGCGATGAACTATGGATTAAACCTAAGCTCGCCAGCTGATCAACATAATCGAGCTCTTTTGCAGCGGGGTGGATCTTCGATTCACAAAACAGCGTAATTACCTGTTTATGCTCATCAATAGTATGCACGGCACCAAACCAGTCCAAGCTTAACGCGCGAATATTTCTACCGCGCAGCGGTTCTTTCGCCAATTTTTTTGCCACTGTTGCCGCAATAACCACCTGAGCGATATGTTCCGGCCCCAGCGACAAATACCGAGCACCCAGACGCCAGCGCTCTCCAATCTCGTTAATTTTATGATCGATCCAATCCACGCCGCACTTTAAATCGACAAGTGTCGTTGCCGCATTTGCAACCATGTCGACCTGAGGCGCAATACTCAGGTACTCCAAAAAAGCTTTGCCTCTGGGGACCTGAATATGTTTAAGCGTTTCGAAGTCCTCCAGCACCTTAAGGTGCCAGCCACACTCAATTAAGCCCATATCCTCTAAAGGCTTGAGGGCATCATGGCAAACGCGACGGCTATTGGGGGATGCATAAACATAGCTACCCGCAAACTGCGATGACACTGGCAAACGCGCGCCATCAACAACGCCCGTAGAGCGATTAACTAAATTAACTAAGGTTTGAATAAGCTGCTGAGATACAGGATCGAAAGCTTGAAGCATAATATTTATACAGAACCGAAACGTTGATCGAGGTAATTAATGATATCGCCAGACTCATACATCCAGCGCACCTTGCCCGACTCTTCAATTCGCAAACAAGGGACCTTTAACCGACCGCCTTCAGCGCTTAGCTCTTGCCGCTTTCGATTATCATTTTGAGCATCACACAGCTTAATCGGTGCATTCAACGCATGAATACGCCGCCTAACCTTGATACAAAAAGGGCAAGCATGAAATTGGTAAAGAGAAAGGCCTTCTGCACTCGCATTAACAGCCTGCTGCTGCTCACCTCCACGCTTCAAAGGTTTTGCCCGCGAGATCCAGTCAATGAAAACCAGTATTCGCCCCAAACCCTCTCGCAGCATTTTTAACAACATCAGTACACCTTAAAACAACAAACTTGTGGTCACCGAAAACGAGCGACCAACAAGATAAAACAGAACAAATACTCAGTCCGCCACACAAAAATGCTGCCAAGACTAAGCCATTGGGCGCGGAGTGTAGCAAAGAAACAGGGCAAGCCTGAAATACTAATCCCTTCTAAGGGGCGGGGTAATAATAGTTTGTCCAATTAGACGAAGGATCCTGTTTTCTCCACAAGGAGCTTGAAGAGGCGCATGCCAGGGCCTGCAACTCTTTGAGCAACACTGCTGAGGAAGCAGGAGACAAGTATTATTGGATAAAGTATTTTTTCCTCGCCCCTAAGGACTCTACTCAGGGATTCTCACCCACCAGATTGGCTAATCAACAACCTCAAGTCGGTCCACTCGCTGAAAGCCTCGCGGAAGTTTATGCCCGCGGCGCCCACGCTCTCCAATGTAATGCTCCATATCCGATAATTTCATTGCCAAGTGCCGCTTCCCTGCCCAGACTTTCAAGCTTTGGCCCGGTACAAAAGCAACCACATCAACCATAAACTCATCCCTGGACTGCACGCGAGCGCCGGGAATACTAATCACTTTATTGCCCTTACCTCTCGCCAGGATAGGTAGTTCAGAAATGGGGAATACCAACATACGCCCCTCATTACTCGCGGCTATAAGATAGGTTTCTTCTGTGATTGTTACAAAGCGCGGCGTTAACACTTTCGCGCCCGAAGGCAATGAAAGCAGCGCTTTACCGGCTTTATTTTTAGTTTGAAGATCACTGAGCTTTGCAATAAAACCATAACCCGCATCACTACCCAGCAGGACAGACTGATCATCTTGACCCATGATTAACGCCTCAATTGAGGCGCCACTAGGCGGGCTTAATCGGCCGGTAATGGGTTCGCCCTGCCCCCTTGCCGAAGCTAAGGTATGGGCCGGTAACGAGTAGCTCCGCCCCGTAGAATCAATCATCATCACCGACTGATTACTTTTGCCCTTTACAAATAACTTAAACCCATCACCCGCTTTATAACTCAAACCATTCGGGTCAATATCGTGCCCCTTAGCGGCACGTATCCAGCCCTTATCAGACAGAACAACAGTAACAGGGTCACTTCCAAGCAGGTCAGATTCACTGAAGGCTTTTGATTCACTACGCGCCACGATAGGAGATCGACGATCATCGCCATACTCTTTGGCAACAGCCTTTAGCTCTTTTTTAATCAAACTCTTGAGCTTGCGCTCTGAACCCAACAAGCCCTCCAATTTCTCTTTCTCAGTCGCAAGTTCTTCTTGCTCACCTCGAATTTTCATTTCCTCCAATCGCGCCAACTGCCGCAATCGGGTATCAAGAATATAATTCGCCTGATCTTCCGATAACTCAAAGCGCTCCATCAGCACTTGCTTAGGTTTATCTTCCGTGCGGATGATATGAATCACTTCATCGAGATTCAAATACGCAATCAAGATACCGTCCAGCAAATGCACACGGCGATCAACCCAATCTAATCGGTGCTGTAGACGCTTACGGACAGTTTCGGCACGGTATTCCAGCCACTCGCTCAACATGACGTTTAGCGGTTTAACCGCAGGGCGACCATCAATACCAATCACGTTCATGTTGATGCGGTAATTGCGCTCTAAGTCGGTCGTCGCAAAAAGGTGATTCATCACCCCTTCGATATCAATACGGTTTGAGCGAGGGACAATCACTAATCGAGTCGGATTTTCATGATCAGATTCATCGCGTAAATCCGCCACCATTGGCAGCTTTTTGGCCTGCATCTGCTGTGCAATTTGCTCAAGAATTTTATTGCCACTCACCTGATGCGGCAAAGAAGTAATAACGATATCGCCATCTTCTATTTCCCATCGAGCACGCATCTTGGTACTTCCACGCCCCGTTTTATACATGCTGATAATATCCGCGCGCGGCGTAATAATTTCAGCATCTGTGGGCATGTCCGGGCCCTGAATAAACTCACACAACTCTTCGACGGTTGAATTAGGTTTATCCAGTAGTAAAATTGTAGCGTCGATTACTTCTCGAAGGTTATGCGGTGGAATATCTGTCGCCATACCAACAGCAATACCTGTAGTGCCGTTTAGTAGCACCGCAGGAGCCTGTGCGGGGAGCACCACCGGCTCATCCATCGTGCCATCGAAGTTAGGTTGCCAATCAACAGTCCCCAGCCCTAGCTCTCCGAGTAAGACCTCTGAGAACTTCGTTAATCGGGCTTCCGTATAACGCATTGCGGCGAAAGATTTAGGGTCATCCTGGGAGCCCCAGTTACCTTGGCCATCCACCAATGGGTAGCGAAACGAAAAAGACTGCGCCATTAGCACCATAGCTTCATAAGCTGCCGAGTCGCCGTGCGGATGGTATTTACCAATCACATCACCCACGGTACGTGCAGACTTTTTAAACTTGGCACTCGATTTAAGGCCAAGCTCACTCATGGCATACACAATGCGCCGCTGAACAGGCTTTAAGCCGTCGCCAATGTGTGGCAGGGCGCGGTCGAGGATGACGTACATGGAGTAATCCAAATACGCTTTTTCAGTGAAAACGTTCAGCGGAAGGACTTCATCAGCCCCTGGAATCAAAAGATCAGACATAAATAACGCTATATAGATTAACGAATGCAGAAGACTATAGGGTCAAGGGTTGACTATGCAACGCCTTATGATGAAAACATTGGGATAAAGAGTCATTTCAACATTACCCCAACACTTATCAGAACCCATGTATTTATTGCAGCAAAGCCGAGAGAAACGAAGGTCCGTCATCAGTCAACTTTAGTGAAGGCTCACATAACTTCACGCGATTTTTTGCGATACCCGCGTCCTCGAGCTTTGTGAGTACCGCTTTAGCACGAAGCCGAGAGAGGCCTAATAAATGTTTGCGCTCGCTTGAGGGAATTTGCTCCCAAGATTTAAGCGATTTGCCATGACGAAATAAACCAGCCCACTCGCCACCAGTCGTTACGGGGCATATGGACAACATTTTATGAGGGTACTCTTTTGCGAGCACTGTAATATCCTTAAAGCGAACCGCTTGTGCGCCCATAAGTTCATGCTCACTGGGGTTGTATTTGAGCGGCTCGAAAACCATGCCCTCTTCAGTGGTGGGTTTAAGTGCTCGACGCTGAGGCTTAATCCCTCTTGCCAAATCACTCAAAGTACGCTTACTTTGACGCCCCAAAGCCTCACCCAAAGAATCCACAGTCAACAGATCAAAATCAAAAAACATTTCAAAATCAACGGATTGATTTTTATCTTTTAAAGTCGTAAAAGAGTCTTGCAAACTAAGCACGCCATTCATGGCCGCGCCCCCGCCGGTAGAAATATCACTCAGCCTTATAGCCGAATCACCCTGAACATTTGAAGACTGCCCTTCGGCTCTAAATTTAGCATCCAAGCGGCCCCTCAATACTTTTTCAGTAAACAAGGTTTCCGTATAAGCCGACATTTTGGCAAGATCCAAGCCCTTAACATGCCCTTCAACTGAGAAGTTAGGATGCTCGGAAAAAGGTGCTAAACGGCCTCGCATTACAATTTCTCCATCATCACCTAGGCGAGCGATGAAAATAATTGGGGATCGCTTTTCGGGCTGAGCACTACTCACTGGCCCCAGCTCTAACGATAAGCCTGTTAGTGCTTCCTGCGCCGGCGGGGATACAGAATCATCTAGCCAAGCGATGCCACCATCAATAATGCGTGTTTTCATTACCTCGACAATAACATCAGGGCCAATGGCAACCTTATCGCTCATCGCTAGATCCAAGGAAGGAAAGACCTCCCTTAAACGCTCAACGATAACAAAAGCCGCATTATGATCTTTGTGCAGGGTCTGCCGAAGAGCGGTTGCATCGACCAAGCCTAATTGCAATCGAATCTGTTCTTTTGAGCGAGTTTCTACAATATCGTTAATCAGTAGGCTATCAAGCTGGGTCTGATAGGGCGTATCCAGTCGCTGCGTTTCGATTTCACTGCGTTCAACAAGATGAAAGCTTTTCAGCGCGATCTGGCCAATACGTCGCTCTGATGGATCGGCAACCACATCACGGATTTTTGCATCGCCCAAGTAAAGTAGTGATGTGCCATTAAAATGGTCTTTGAAATACATTCTCTGCAAGTGCGATGTAGATCGCGTAGATAACTGCCAACCTTTACTGGTGTTTTGAACAGTAGCATCACGCAACGCAAAACTACCGATACTGAAGCACTGCGATAGCGCTTTACCACTGGGTGACAACCCGGTACGGCAAACTTCAAGGTGCTCATTCAAAGAGTTGATGACTTCAAACCGCCAAGCCGGCATGTGTCTATTGACAAAGCTTTCGATCGGCGTAGTAAATTCACTAAAATTTGTGTCGAGCGTACCGAGATCTAATCGCAACCCTTGCGTTCGTAAGCGTCTAATGACAGCTTCCTGACTGAGCAGCTCAGGTACTTTAATGTGAGCCTCTAGTAAATCGATGCGAAGCCCTTGCTCACTACTCTTGCGAATATCCAAGCCAGCAACCGTTAATTTACCGCTAATGGCGTTGAAACTAACGGTTTCAATTTGAGCGTTATACCCCTGCTCGGTCAACCAATACACGGCATAATGTTTGGCCACAATGGGCGCGATTGCGACCACTAGCACCAAGCCGATAATGAGTCCGAATGACCACTTGATTAAGCGCATAATGCAATTCCTGCCTGCTCTTTGATTTTTATTATTAGTTTATCGAGCTGAGCTCTACATCAGATTCCCAACAATAGAGCCAACTCAAGCTTGCCGCCCAATAAGAATAAATAGCGACTACTTATCTAAGTTTAACCACTTAATATAGCGAGATCCCCGTCATTTTAGAAGTGTTTTAGCGTATTAGCTCATATAGAAGCTTTAAGAAGCTTGATTTTTTGCTCTTACACCCCAAAATAGAGGGCAAATCAAACTGGCGAAGATCTACACATGGCAGACAAAGCATCAACCCTTCCAATTTTAAAAACCGCTCACCAGAAAGCCCTCGTTGACTTAGAGCTCCCCGATCACGACGACATCCTTGAAGTCGAAGAAATGATCTATGTACAAATACGCGGTGACTTTCGCGAATTCCTACTGACAGCCTCAGACCTTATTATAGGTACACTAGAGCCCGTGACTGTTAACGACCCCAGCTCGCACACCTATCTTCCCGACGTCGCGAGCCATGCATGGGAGAACGGACTGCCGCGAGAGCTTCTTCCCGTTTGCCAAACACCTGAAGGTTATTTCTGCTTAGACCTTGAAGACCAAGTAGTCTACTGGAGTGATGGTAAACAACAGCCCGGCGAATGGCCCTCTATTTGGTCCTGGGCTGAGTCCGAGTGGGCAAATAGCTAAAGCGGAAACACACTGACGCGCGCACCAAAAAGATGCGCCAGGACAAACAAAAGACCGCCAAGCATACTTAACGAGCAATAAACAACCCAACTTTAGCCTATATCAAAGCCCGGCATTATTTATGCATTAACCTTCGTAAGCCCATTTTGGTGCTCAATTAAACTTGGGCACGAAGGTAATCCTATGCTCGAAACGCCCGATCGAAAACAACCCTTTGTTATTGTTTCTGACCTAGACGGGACCCTACTTGACCACCACGACTACAGTTGGGAAAGCGCCAAACCGGCGCTAAGCGAAGCGCGGCGGCGTGAAATTCTGGTTGTACCCTGTACCAGTAAAACTTTTACTGAAACACAGTATCTCGTAAAAAATATTGGACTAGAGGCCCCAATCATTTGCGAAAATGGCTCAGGCATTTTGATGCCTGACGGCAAAATTATCGACCTCGCGCCCCGCTACCCCCTCATCATAGAAAAACTACAGCTCCTCAAGCGTGACTCTCGGTTCCACCTCTGGGGGTTTCACGAAATGAGCCCGGAAGAAATATCCCGCCAAACAGGCCTTAGCCTTGAGGAATCCATCAACGCTAAAAATCGACGCTATAGCGAACCTTTTTTATGGCAAGGGAAAAAAACAGCTTTCCCTGAATTTGAGCGCGCCGCTAAGGATTTCAATATTGATATCGTACAAGGCGGCCGTTTCTATCATGCACTTAGCCGTGGAGTGAGCAAACAGCGTGCAATTGATCACTTACTTCGTGTGCTGCGCATGCCTGATGCTCACATTATAGCGCTCGGCGATAGCACCAATGATGTCTCCATGCTGACACAAGCCGATACCGCCGTTGTTGTTAACAATCCTACTCGAGACTTTCCAAGCCTACCAACAGATCATCAAAATATTCACTACACAAGCGCATACGGTCCAGCCGGCTGGAATGACGCAATAATGACAATATTGGAGAATAACCATGGGTGAATTTCATCAGAACGGTATCGTAACTACATTACACAATTTGACACGACGCCCCGTAGACGAGCTCGAACAAGAATTGGTAGAGTTTAGTCAGCATCGAAAGTTAGGGCTGGTACTACCCTGCCTTTATTCTGAACTGGAAGGCCCTGCAATGCAGCCAATTATTGAAGAGCTTGCAAAGGTGCCCTACCTTAACGAGATCATAATTGGCCTAGATAAAGCTGACGAAAGCCAGTATCGCAAGGCCTTGAAATTTTTCTCGCAGCTTCCGCAAAATTATAAAGTGCTTTGGAATGACGGCCCTCGGCTTAAAAAAGCACACAAACAACTGATTGATGCAGGACTATCCATTGGCGAGCCAGGCAAAGGTCGTAATGTTTGGTTTTGCTTCGGCTACGCCTTTGCCTCAAAAGATAGCAGCGCCCTCGCCCTGCATGACTGCGACATAGTGACTTATAAGCGAGACTTGCTCGCACGCTTAATCTACCCCATTGCCAACCCACAATTCAATTACACCTTTTGTAAAGGATATTACGCTCGCATTGCCGATGGTAAAATGAACGGCCGCGTAAGCCGCCTGTTAGTCACTCCGCTATTGCGCGCCCTCACCAAAATATTTGGTCCGCAAGAGTATTTAGAGTATCTCGATAGCTTTCGCTACCCCTTGGCCGGTGAGTTTGCAATGCGAACAGACTCGGTCCAAGACATTCGCATACCCAGCGACTGGGGCCTAGAAATTGGCGTGTTAGCCGAGATGAAACGCAACTATTCTACCAACCGTATTTGCCAAGCCGATATTGCCGACGTCTATGACCATAAACATCAAAACCTTTCGACAGATAACGATCAGGCAGGTCTATCAAAAATGTCGATTGATATTTCTAAGGCCATATTCCGAAAACTGGCAACTAACGGCGTCGTCTTTTCAAGCGAGACCTTCCGCTCAATAAAAGCGACGTATTTCCGCATTGCGTTGGATCTTATCGAAACTTACGCCAACGACGCCAAAATGAACGGCTTAACCATGGATATTCATCAAGAAGAGCAGGCCGTCGAGCTGTTTGCAGCCAACATATTGAAAGCCGGGTTAGCCTTTTTAGAAAACCCCATGGAACGCCCTTTCATCCCAAGCTGGAACCGCGTAAGCAGCGCGCTACCACAATTACAACAATCAATGCTTGAGGCTGTAGCCCAAGATATGGAGGAATTTGCCCCATGAGCGCCCTTGAAGATTTGGCTGAACGCGTGAAAGCTCACTTAGATGTCATTTATTCAGCACACGACAATACGGATTTCACCCATAGCATTTTGCAAGAAATGCGCTTGGATACCTTTATTGCTACCCCTGAACCCCACCATAATCCGTGGACACAACAAGACGCAATTGTAATTACCTACAGTGACAGTATCAAAACCGAAGGCGAGGCGCCGTTAAAGACACTGCGCCAATTTCTTCGGGCTAACCTTACGGGTTTTGTTAACGGTATACATATTTTGCCTTTCTTCCCTTGGAGCTCGGACGACGGCTTTGCCGTCATTGATTACCTCCAAGTGAATGAGGGACACGGCACTTGGAATGACATATCGGCGATTGCCGGTGATTTTAATTTGATGACCGATCTTGTTATCAATCATTGCTCATCACGTGGGCGCTGGTTCGACAATTACAAAAAAGGTATCGAGCCCGGCGCCAGTTATTTTATTGAGCAAGACCCCAACCAAGACTTAAGCCATATCACTCGACCGCGTACTTCGCCATTACTGCGCCCAACCGAAACCGCCTCGGGTGAAAAAAATATTTGGTGCACGTTTAGCCACGACCAAGTGGATCTCGACTTTGCTAACCCACAGGTGTTATTGGAGTTTGTTAAAATTGTTCGGTTTTACTTGGACCGAGGTGCAAAAATATTCCGCTTAGATGCCGTTGCCTTTCTCTGGAAAGATATAAAAACAAACTGTATTAATCTGCCCGAAACGCATGAGATCATCCGACTATTTCGCACATTAATAGAACACTGCAATACCGAAGCGATCATTATCACCGAGACTAACATTCCCAATCGCGAGAATATTTCTTATTTCGGCAATGCCAACGAAGCGCACATGGTATACAACTTCTCGCTCCCGCCACTGCTGCTGTATACCTTGGTAAGCGGAGACGCTACGGCGCTGAAAGGTTGGTTAATGTCCATGCCGCCGGCCCAAGCCGGTACCGCTTACCTTAACTTTATAGCAAGCCACGACGGCATTGGACTTCGACCCGCAGAAGGGCTGTTAAGCGATGATGACACGCGTTCACTGGCGGAATTAATGGAAAGAAACGGCGGGAAAATTTCTTGGCGCTCTGTTGATGCCAACACCATGAAGCCCTATGAGCTCAATATTGCACTTTGGGACGCCTTCAAAAGCACTTTTGAAAATGCCAGTGACGGGCACCAACTGGCGCGTTTTATTAGTGCGCATACCATTATGCTTGCGGTAGAGGGCGTGCCGGCCATCTATTTGCACAGCTTGTTTGGCACCCCCAACGATTATCTGCGTGCCGAAAACACAGGCCACAACCGCGCCATAAATCGACACCAATGGGATTTGAATGCACTTCAAGAAGCGCTTGAAGATACAGAAAGCCACCATGCGCATGTTTTTGCAGCACTAAAGAATTTGCTGACTATTCGAAAAGGGCAGCCTGCCTTTAACCCCAACGCCACACAGCTCACCTTGCATTTGGGCGACAAGATTTTTGCGTTTTGGCGTCAATGTGCAAACCGGCAACAGAGTATTTTTTGCGTTAACAATATTAGCGATCAACCACAAAGCATATTACTGAGCGATATTAATCTTATCGAGCTGGATGCATGGTGGGATTTACTCACGGATACTCAGCTTCACAAAACCCAGAAAACAATAACGCTTGCGCCCTATCAAAGCATTTGGCTAAGTAATCAAAATTATCGACAAATCGCCCCTAGCGGTGAATAAATCAGGCAAGAAAGCCGACACCGCTCGAATGCAGCCTAGCTCAGCGCGATGCCTTATCGGCTCGCGCTGCATCATTTTTTATATGCTGCGCCACATAACGTACGGCGTAGCCCATACCAACAAGCATCGCAACAACCACAAGCAAACTTAAACCAATCACAAAATCAACTTGCATAACACGCCCTCACTTTTTCACACAGGTTATAGCGCTTCAAAACAACAGCGCCTATAAACAGCATAAAAGGCTGGCGATTCTAGCTTTTGATATCGATCAATTTTCAAGTAATCGTCGATGCTCCAACACCGGCATTTTTCTCCTAAGCGTATTCTGGGCATGCAGATCAATTACAGCATGCACCACCCCCTCGCCCGTCACTTGCTGCTCGGCTAATACACTCCCCCAAGCATCGACAATACAGCTATGGCCGTAGGTCTTACGGTTTGGACTATGCTGTCCACCTTGATTTGCCGCAATAACTGCGCATTGGTTTTCAATCGCTCGTGCTCGCAGTAAAACAGACCAGTGAGCGACTCCCGTATGATAGGTAAACGCCGACGGCACAACCAGTAAGTCGGTACCTGCCTGCTGTAGGCGCCGGAAATACTCGGGGAAGCGCAGGTCATAACACACGCCTACGCCAACCCGCCCCCAAGGAGTATCGACAATGCCCAGAGTATTACCCGCCACTATCGTATTCGACTCAAAATACTGACCAACGCCATCATCTACCCCGGCATCAAACAAGTGTGCTTTATCGTATCTACCCGCCAAATCACCCTCTGGATTAAAAGCGTGCACAGCAGCGTAAGCCTTGGGTGCGGATGCGAGGGCGGGCTCAATACCAGATAACAGAGGCAAGCCGTGTCGAATAGGCGATATCCGTGGAACTGTCCCGCCAAAAAGCCATATTTTATTAACGCGCGCCTGCTGCTGTAAAAACAATTGCAAGGCTTGACCGCTCTCCTCTTGCTCCCCTAAGGCTCTAGCATCCTCACCGCACATTAGCGCGAAACTTTCAGGCAAAACAACTAACTGAGCGCCGCCTTCAGCAGCATCAGCAATGAGTCTTTCAGCGCATTTAAGATTGAGTTCACGATGCGCTGTACTCACCATCTGAATGGCGGCGACGTTAATCGTGGAATAGGAGTTAGTCACAGGAAGCCTTTATCCGTTAGCTGAAAAGGCTTATTACAACTTAATGAACGTTAGCAATCCACAAAATTTCGAGGTTAGGGTGAATCCTTGGCATGGTCACTCGCTCCAAACGTTCAAGCCCTCGCCTGAGCTTATACGCCTCATCTGTATCGCAGGGAGTCGTAAGGAAATACTCGATTTGATTTTGTAATTTACCAATGTGATAAACCACTTCCTGCATCATTAGAAATACATCCTCAACCTCGCGGTATGCATGCGCCAAGCCTTCAGCTTCAACCTGATCTAACCAACGCATATAAGCGGCGTTAATAATACCCGATTGGGTAATCGATATATTGATATGGATTACCGTATTTTGCAGTGCAAAAACGCGCTGATCGCCATGACGAAAACCCACATCAGCGGAAAGCTGAGCCATAATATCGACGCAACTCGCAATATAACCATTACGATCGCGCACGGCCTGAATCAAGAAAGGTATAAGCACATTTGGCACCGCCCGCACTTTGGGCGCAGGCATTTCCTTTAACCATTCAATGAGTTTTTTACCCAAAATACCGAAGCGGCTATGGCCATTCATTTGGATTATAGGAATCAAATCGCGCAATGGGCGCTCGCCAGGCTTGATTCGCTTATTGTAAATGGCATTAATCGCATCCAAAAAATTCAAACACTGACCAAAACGCCCTATCGTATTACCCACTTTACCCAGTGGATAACCCGTACCGTCAAGGTTTTCATGGTGCTCAGCAATGGCGCGCAAGATATCCTCAGGCACCTTTGATATCGCCCGCAAGACCTCAAAACCTGTAACCGTATGCAGCTGTAACACCCGCAACTGCTTGTAATTGAATTTCTTCCTGCTTTTAACATATTCCACCGGAACGTGAAGCAAGCCCACGTCATGCACCAATGCCAGTAAAAATATATTGAAAATGTCGCTTGATGTACGATTAAATTTTTGCATGAGCATAACACCCAACCACGCACAAAATAGCGCTTGCTCGTACACCATTGGCAGCTGCACTTTAAGCACCGTTAGCTGCAGCATCACCGGCGTCAGCTCCTCTACACGATGGCTCAACACGCTAAAATCATTGAACGTAACATGCCTCTCTGAAAGCGCAAGCAAGGCCTTGTCCTTCTCAATCAACTCAGTAATATCGTTCAACACTTGCTCCGCCGTAAGCGGTTTTGCAACGCCAATAAGAGCTAGGTAATTTGGCGCATCCTGCAATTCTTGTAGACTTTTAACAAATGATTCATCAAAAACTTGCCCAGCAGTAGCCAGGACCTTGCCGCAACCTGCTGTAAGGTTAGCCGTAAATACCACGGGCATTTGGCGGTTTACCTGAACAAGGTGTTCGGCAAAATGCTTTAGATTATTAGATGCACAAAACGTCGAGGTCATTGAAGGCCTTATGTTATCAATCGATACTTATAAACTTTAGTATAGACACCATAAGCAGACTGGTGCATATCATTAGTACCTACGGACAGACATAAGTAAAATTTTCTGATGCTGCAACTTTACACGACGACAAGACGTATACACTGCAATCTATAAACATAATAAGATAGCGGCATGACAAAAGACGAAAAAGAGAATGAAATGCGCGCCCTAATAGCGCTTACCGCTTTGAGCGATAGACAAGCATTTTATCGGCTATATACGCTAACCAGCGCCTACCTCAACGGTGTAGCGCTCGCCATGGTAAAAAGTCGCGACGCCAGTAACGATATCCTGCAAGACGCCTTTGTCCAAATTTGGCACAACGCGGCAAGTTATCAACCAGAGCGATCTAAACCACTAACATGGCTTACCAGCATCGTTCGTTACCGCGCCCTAGACCGTATAGCCAAAGACAAGCGCTACCAACAAACCTTTATTCAAGACGATGAAGCCGAGTCACATTGCGACAACGGACCTTGGAGCAACCTATTAAAAAACGAAAACGCCCAACAATTAAACCGCTGCATTGAACAGCTCAGCGAAACTCAAGCCACCAGTGTAAAACTCGCCTATTTAAAGGGTTTCAGTCGCGAAGAAATTGCCATTCAACTCAAAACAAAAGTTAACACCGTTAAATCATGGCTTCATCGCGCACAGGAGAATCTTAGAAAATGTCTCATGCACTATTAAAAACTTACAACAACTGGGCATTTCTCTACGTCACTGGTAGCTTGCGGGGCATTAAGCGCAGGCTCTTTGAACTCACAATGAGAATGAGCAGGACACTCGAACACGAGGTTCTGTTCTGGCAAGAACAGTTAATTCCACTGAATAGCAGCAGCGTTGAGGAGCCCGTCAACCCCGACACATGGAAGGCCATTAGCAAGCGGATTAGTGCCCAACCTCGGCGCCGGCAATGGCTGACGCCCGCCATTGCCGGCGCCTCATTCGCGAGCCTATTAATCACCGCCATTTTGCTCCCCTTTTGGCAATCGCCACCGCCTGATTACCTTGCGATATTGGCTGACGCCAACGGAACCCCTTTAATAACGGCAGCCAGCTACGGTAGCCAACAGAAGTTAACACTACAGTGGTCTGCCCAGCAGCCCAAAGAAGCCATGCAGTTATGGGCAAAATCTAAACGAGACGGGCAATATCGATCCATTTCTGTAATAGAAAGCCCCACTCAATCCATTGAATTAAACCCAGCGCAATGGCGGCTGATAACAGACGCACATAGCCTGCTACTTTCAGCTGAAGAAGACGGTGGCTCGGCCATTGATGAGCCAAGCGATACCATTCTGGCGAAAGGCCCCTGTATTCGCATGGAGAATTCACACATTGAAACGTAATAGCTTTTGTCATCCCAGACAATCCAGACTCGCACTCTTAGGTGCTTACCTGCTGCTACTTGGAGGCTTTACGCACGCAGAAATGGACAACGACTTCTCTGCTGCGCTAAAAAAAATTAAAGACAAACCATTGCAACAGTGTGTAAAAAAAACTCAGGAAAAACAGCAATGGTCATCATTGAGTAATTTTCATAAGCTCAAATGCCACAGTAAAAAAATTACCCATCTTGATGGCCTTGAGCAATTCACAGCATTAACAGAGCTCTCTCTTTTCAACAACAACATTGAAAGCTTTCAGTTTTCTAAGCTGCCAAACCTCCTGAAGCTCAATATCGCTAAAAATCCACTGACCGAGCTTCACCTTTCTCACTCAAAACTACAGGAACTTTTTATTTTTAGCACCAACATTGAAAGCTTAGAGTTAGAGCTACCCGCCGCCATTTTAATCCGAGCCAACAACAACCGGCTAACGCGATTCCACCACCAAAAACTGGGCAAACTCATAAAACTGTACTTGTTTAACAACAATCTTCCCACTCTCGATATTGGCGGACTCGACGAATTGCAATTTTTAGATGTGCGCCAAAACCCGATGCCCGATGAACTCTATGATCAAATGGACCAGCTATTGAGCATTACGATTTTCCATGATGGCAACGCGGAAGATTGGCAATAGCCCTAACCAGTGATTGCGCTCAGTCCACGCCTTCGATAAGGTTCGCGCGGAACGCACCATCACAACAGACGTAACAAGGAAAATCTTGCCATGGCTGCACACAGCCACAAACGTAACGCTCGCTTTTTAACCAAAAGAATTTCATACCTTTTAAGCACATGCATAACCTGCCTATTGAGTCATAATGTTTACTCAGAGCCCACCAAGCCAATAACCAAGACAGACATTGCTGCATTTAAAGCTCCGGCGCTTAGCTTACGTGCACGCGCAGCACATCAGGAGCAGCAAACGACAGGAAGCGCGGCCTCTTACAGGCTTCGCCTAAGCTGGCAGCAACCTCTTCACAAAACAATTGAGGCAAAGATAGCCTTTGATCATATTGCCACCTACTGGCAGGACAGGCACAGCGACGGCGTACGAATAAACTCAATGCCAGTAATACCAGATGCACCCAGCACGCAAATTAACGAAGCCTGGTTAAATGGTCACTGGAAAGCGCTTGAGCTCAAAGTCGGCAAACAACGTCTCAGCTTAAATAATCAACGGCACATCGGCAGTAATGGCTTTTGGCAGGACGAACAAACCTTCAGTGCAACCCAACTCAATTACACCGTAGGAATGACCACTAACATTAACGTTAGTTATTTATCAAAAGCTTATCGCATCTCAGGCCCACAGGCTGAAGCCTTTTTAAAACCTTCGGATCACAACTACCAAGCACTTAACGGTTTTCGCCCTCAGGAGCTGCAAGGGCAGCATGACCTCAAAACGCTTGTAGGAGCATTCAACACCACAATACTCGATACCCATAAAGTGGGTGGCTACTACATAGATAACGACAACCTAACTGCCCCGGCACTTAACTACCGTAGTTACGGCGCGACCTATCAATGGAAAAAAGCACTCGGAAGCGCTAAGGCAGCATTTGAAGCAGACTTAAGCCTACAAGAGCGTAAAAATATCAGCCACATCCCGTATACCCGTATACGCGGAGAACTTAATAACCGCCGCTGGCACTTCGCACTTGAACAAGAACAGCTCGGCAGTAAAAGCGAGACGCCCTATATCACGCCTATGGCTTCGCTTCACGACTTTCAGGGCTTTGCCGATCAGTTTCTTTCAACCCCCAGTCAAGGCATTACCGATCACAGCATTCAAGCTCGATATGCCTTAAGTGGCTATAAAGCCACGGTGACAGGCCACCACTTCACAAACTACTCCAGCTCCCACTACCTCGGTAAAGAGCTTGACGTTGACATTAAATTACCTGATTTCCATCAATTAAAAACACATTTGCGATATGCCTATTTTGCAGCGCCCGCTTCATTACAAGATATTCAACGGCTTTTTTTAACAATTTCGATAACGCTCTAATCATTATTGAACAGCAAGACTTGTCGACTCGCGCTCGGATTACCGCCTATTTGCTGTAATCTGCGTAGTTTTCACGCTAAAAGCTTGGCTATCGAGCCAACTTAAGGCAGAATTGCGCGCTTCGATAAAACCGCCTCCTGCGGTTGAGGTAGCGGCGCTGTCTGATAGCGTCAATTAGCGACTAAATGAGGACTTCGCCGAATGGCAAAAGAAGACAATTTTGAATTAGAAGGTGAAGTGGTTGATACCCTTCCCAATACAATGTTTCGTGTGAAGCTTGAAAACGGACATATTGTTACCGCTCATATTTCAGGAAAAATGCGTAAAAACTACATCCGCATTTTAACTGGCGACAAGGTTAAGGTTGAAATGACACCTTATGACCTCAGCAAGGGCCGCATTACGTACCGAGCCCGCTAATAAGCATTATTCGGTAATAAAAAAAGGGGTAGACCTATTAGGTCTACCCCTTTTTTTATTACCGAAGCCCAGAGCGAGAGCGAGAGTAGCTAAACCCTTTACGCCTCTTCAGCTTCTAAGACAATCTTACCGCCTTTAACTGTTGCGAATACATTACCGCCTTTATCCGATAACTTGCCAAACAGTACCAGCTCAGCCAGTGGCTTTTTGATTTGGTCTTGAATAATACGCGCCATCGGTCTAGCGCCCATTTTCTCATCGTAACCATGCTCCGCAAGCCACTTCCTTGCTTCATCACTAACGTCTAACGAAACCTTCTTATCATCCAGCTGACTTTGTAGCTCGACCAAGAATTTATCAACCACAGTCTCAATAACATCGAAACTTAAACCACCAAACTGGATAATTGAATCTAAACGGTTTCTAAACTCAGGAGAGAAGCCTTTCTTGATAATCTCCATTGCATCCGTGGTGTGATCCTGCTGCGTAAAGCCAATTGAGGCTCGGCTAGACACTTCAGCACCGGCATTAGTTGTCATAATTAAAATGACATTTCTAAAGTCGGCAGCGCGGCCATTATTATCTGTTAACTTGCCGTGATCCATGACTTGGAGCAGTAAGTTAAAAACGTCTGGATGCGCTTTTTCAATTTCATCTAGCAGTACAACACTGTGCGGATGCTTGGTGACCGCATCTGTTAGCAAGCCCCCCTGATCAAAACCGACATAGCCAGGAGGCGCGCCAATTAAGCGTGACACCGTATGGCGCTCCATGTACTCAGACATATCAAAGCGCAACAACTCAACCCCTAAGGCCGAAGCCAGCTGCTTACAGAGCTCTGTTTTACCAACACCCGTAGGACCAGCAAACAAGAAAGAACCTACTGGCTTATCACCAGAAACCAGACCTGCTCGTGAAAGCTTAATCGCCGACGAAACAGCATCCACGGCATCGGTTTGACCGAACACAGTCATCCGCAAGCTATCTTCAAGCTTCATCAACAAATCTTTATCAGAAGACGATACCGTTTTAGGTGGGATCCGCGCTATTTTAGCAACGACAGCCTCAACATCTTTCACGCCAATTTGTTTTTTACGCTTACTAGGTGCTTGCAACTGCTGATAAGCACCCGCCTCATCAATGACATCAATAGCCTTGTCTGGCATAAATCGATCATTGATGTACTTACCCGCTAAGTCGGCAGCAGCGCGCAACGCACCGTCGGTATATTTAAGCTTGTGATGATCTTCAAAGCGGCTTTTAAGCCCCTTAAGAATTTTGTAGGTATCTTCGACTGAAGGCTCATCAACATCAATCTTCTGGAAACGGCGAGAAAGCGCGCGATCTTTGTCAAAAATGCCACGATACTCTTGGAAGGTTGTAGACCCAATACACCGCAAATCACCGCTCGTTAGCAGTGGTTTAAGCAAATTTGAGGCGTCCATAACCCCGCCAGAAGCGGCACCAGCACCAATAATTGTATGGATTTCGTCAATGAACAATACCGCGTGATCGCGCTTCTTCAGCTCTGCAAGCAAAGCTTTAAAGCGTTTTTCAAAATCACCGCGATATTTAGTACCTGCAAGCAGAGCCCCAAGATCCAAAGAATACACAACACTGTTGCTTAAAATTTCAGGGACTTCGTTATCAATAATTTTTTTGGCGAGACCTTCTGCAATAGCGGTTTTACCAACGCCGCTCTCACCGACCAACAAAGGGTTGTTCTTGCGGCGGCGGGCCAAAATTTGAACCACTCGCTCAACTTCTTCATCGCGTCCAACAAGCGGATCAATACGGCCTGCACGAGCCTGTTCATTGAGATTAGTGGTGTAAGAATCGAGAGGGTCTGTAGCGCCGCCCTCTCCTGCTGGCGAGATTGCATCCTCGTCACCTTGATCCTGCGCAGAATCACCGCCATGGTGATCCGATTGCGAGCCACCAGAAACCTTAGTAATGCCGTGTGTGATGTAATTGACGACATCAATACGGGCAATACTTTGTTGCTTGAGGTAATACACCGCTTGGCTTTCTTGCTCACTAAAAATAGCGACCAACACATTAGCGCCCGTCACTTCGTTTTTACCCGAGGACTGGACATGAAATACAGCGCGCTGTAACACGCGCTGAAAACCCAAAGTCGGCTGAGTCTCTCTCTGATCATCGGCTTCAGGAATTAATGGCGTGGTTGAATCAACGAATTCAAGCAGCTCCTGTCGCAAAATATTCAAGTTGGCGCCACATGAGCGCAACACAGCTGCCGCAGACTCATTATCGAGTAGCGCCAACAATAAATGTTCGACAGTCATAAACTCGTGCCGTTTAGAGCGAGCGCCCTTAAAAGCCGTGTTTAATGTCATTTCCAGTTCTTTGCTCAACATAGTCGCTTTACCTTATGTTCTAAGGATCTCCATCCTCAACAACGTCTATTTCGCATAGCAATGGATGCTGATGCTCCCGTGCATACTTATTGACTACCATAGCCTTGGTTTCGGCAACATCTTTAGAATAAATTCCGCAAGTTGCCCGACCCTCAGTATGTACCGCTAACATTGTGCGCGTTGCTTTCTCGGCATCCATACCAAAAAAACTTGCTAGCACCTCCACTACAAAATCCATCGGTGTGTAATCGTCATTTAACATTAAGACCCGATACATCGGTGGACGTTTCAATTTTGGTTTTTCTATTTCAACCGCAACATCACCGTCCTGACCATCATGCTCTAATGAATCGTTAATCACACACGTTCTACCTAATGGTAGCTGAAGTATTTCTAGATTACCCATGATCTACACACGTCACAAATGATGAAAACTAGCGTCAATATTACCGCAGATGGCTCAAAGTTGTGCGCACGGCAGAGAAAATAGCAACAAAAACTTGACAGCATTGCTCGAGTTGATTACAAATTGCTCAACTATTGCCCAGTCTCAGTTTTTCAAATAATTTTTCTTGATGGGCAAAGCCAGAATAATAATAAAAACGTTGCATACACACGCTGATGCAACAGATCACAAATAACCAAAAGGTATAAAAATGCCAACAGGTATAGTGAAGTGGTTTAATAACGCCAAGGGTTTTGGGTTCATTTTGTCTGATGAAAACAGTGAAGATATCTTTGCGCACTATTCGGCCATAGAAATGGACGGTTTTCGCACACTCAAAGCCGGCCAATCTGTCTTGTTTGAAATCCAACAAGGGGAAAAAGGCCTGCATGCCGCCAATATTAGAGCCGCAGAAGATCAAGTCGAACGGTCAGTTTTACCGACCAGTACTGCGCCGCCTAGTGCCACGGAAGTAGAGGCAGCTTATGACGACGTGCACGAACACGTTTAATTTGCACTAACTCGCCAGGCCGTTACAATGCGCATTGTTTTTTGCGTGCGTAACCATGGCGATAGTCCTTTTACTCAATAAACCCTTTCATACCCTCACTCAGTTTACTGATACGCAGGGACGTAAGACCCTATCTGACTATATCGATACGCATCGATATAGTGGTTACTACGCTGCCGGCAGGTTAGATTACGACTCAGAGGGTCTTGTCGTATTGACTCGTGATGGAAGTCTGCAGCACCAACTCGCAAACCCCAAATTTAAACTGCCCAAGACTTATTGGGTTCAGGTTGAAGGGCTCCCTTCGCCAACGGCAATTAAGGCCTTGTCAGCAGGTTTGACACTTAAAGACGGCCCAACCAAGCCCTGCCAAGCAAAAGTTATCGAACCACCCGAGCTCTGGGCTCGCATCCCGCCCATACGGGAGCGCCTTAACAGCCCCACCCACTGGCTGGAAATAACCTTAACCGAGGGGAAGAATCGACAAGTGCGGCGCATGACCGCTGCCGTTGGCCTCCCTACATTGCGCCTAGTAAGAGCACAAATAGGAAACTGGAAACTGGATCAGCTTCAGCCCGGCGATTGCAGAGAAGAAACCATCCACCTACCCAAACCGGTAGGTACAAAAACACCTAGGCCCCGCCAGAGAAAAAAACGATGACTAATGCTCGAGACTGGAATCCACACGTTACTGTTGCGTCTGTTATCTGTCGCGACAGTAGGTACCTATTGGTAAAAGAGATAGCTGACGGTAAAGAAGTTTACAATCAGCCGGCAGGCCACCTTGAGCCCAACGAATCTTTAATTGAAGCTGCAAAGCGCGAAACCTTTGAGGAGACCGGCTGGCACGTTAAAATCGAAAGCCTGCTAGGCATGAGCCGCTACGTGGCCCCCAGCAACCAAGAAACCTACATTCGCTTCACTTTTATCGCTAGCACAATAGAGCACGATACAAGCGTAGCACTCGATAATGGGATTATTAGTGCACACTGGTTCACCAAGGCCGAGATTATGGCATTGAAACACGCACTGCGAAGCCCCCTCATACTGAATGATATTGAGCGCTTTGAGCAAGGATTCAAGCTCCCGCTCGACAGCCTTTACGACTACCCGGAGAAT
>NZ_CEXWTU010000055.1:0-23763 GCF_982758155.1 Marinagarivorans sp.
ACTCTTTCCGTCACCGTCGCCAGCGCAACCAATGGCACCGTAGCAATCAAACAAGATCAAACCTTGGACTTCACACCGGGTGCGAATTACAACGGCTTAGATACCCTCACCTACACCCTTTCTGATGGCACAGACACTGCTGTATCAACCGTAACCGTCACCATCACAGCGGTAAACGATGCCCCGGTCGGTGCCATCGATACAGCCACCACGAACGAAGACACCTTGGTCAATATCGATGTTTTAGCCAATGACACGGATACCGAAGGCAGCACCCTCTCCGTCACCGCGGCTAGCGCAACCAATGGCACCGTAGCAATCAGGCAAGATCAAACTCTGGACTACACACCGGATGCGAATTACAACGGCTCAGATACCCTCACCTACACCCTTTCCGATGGCACAGAGACAGCGTCATCAACCGTAACGCTCACCATCACAGCGGTGAACGATGTGCCAGTCGCTGTCGCCGATACAGCCACTACCAACGAAGACACGCTGGTAAATATTAACGTATTGGCAAACGACTCAGACGTCGACGCCGATACCTTATCGGTCACGTCAGCAAACGCTGAGCAGGGTGTGATTACGATAAAACAAGATAGTACCCTCGACTATGTACCCAATGTAAATTACAACGGCGCCGATACTATTAGCTATACCGTTTCTGATAACGCCGGTGGGACTGTCTCAAGTACGGTTACCGTTACAGTATCACCCGTCAACGATGCGCCGACTTTTTCTGATGGCAGTGCAAGTATTGCCGAGAACTCAAGTAATGGTTCGGCGGTTATGACCATAACCGGCGCAGATGTGGATAGCGGCGATTCCTTAACGTATTCCCTACAAACAAACAGCAGCAACATATTTGCCATAAATTCTGCGACGGGTGCAATCACTATTGCGGACAATACATCCTTAAACTACGAAACAAGTGTCCAACACACCATCGTGCTCAAGGTCACAGACAGCGGCACCGGTAATTTAACAGAGACAGCTACCGCCACCATTAGCGTCACGGATGTTCAAGAAAACGTAACGCCAACACTGGATGCCACTTTCGGTACCTCGGGTATTGCTGGGTCTAATTCTTTTGGCGCAGATAATTACGAACTGCCCAACGATATGATTCTTGATAGTTCTGGGCGAACGGTAGTGGTCGGTAAAACGAGCTATTCGAACAGTGGCCTTTTCATTGCGCGCTTTAATACAGACGGTACGCTTGATCGCACGTTTGGCAGTGCTGGAGTGGTTAATGATGCATTGACCTACAGCGTCGATTCACCTTCGGTAGTTATTGATTCTTCCAACCGAATAGTCGTTGCTGGATCGGATGTAAACGGCGGGACAAGTGAGGTTTTTATTAGGCGTTATACCACAGCTGGCGTATTGGATACCTCGTTCAATAACACGGTCACGGACTTTGGAGCAATACACTATGCTAAGGGTTTAAAAATCAGTTCTGATGGCAGTATTCTAGTCGCGGCAAGCGGCAGTGGGGATTTTAGGCTGATTAAATTCAGTAGTGACGCGAGCACTCACTCCACTATTGATGTGGATTTTACCGCTGGCACAGATACTGTTGCTACATTGGAATTACAGTCGGATGGCAAAGCACTTATCGCTGGCAGTGCATACAATAGCGGCAATAACGGTTTAGATTTTGCTGTTACGCGCATTGAAATTTCTCCGACATTTCAACTTGATACATCTTACGATTCGGATGGGAAAGTCTTAATGGATTTTGGCGATAATGCGGATGACCTAGCCTACGATGCTTACATTAATGGCAGTGATGAGCTTATCGTGATGGGGTCCACCATTGTACAAGCCAGTACGAAACAAGACATGGCCGCGCTAAAATTGGATAGTACCGGTAGTTTAGTCACGGGCTTCGGCACGAACGGGTTTCTTGTGGTGGACATTGATGGAGACAATAACGCTGGCACGAGTCAATCCGTCGGAAAAAAGATTGCTGAAGACAGTAGCGGTGATATTTATTTTGCCAGTGAAAGACTAATAAGCAACATTGATACTGTGATTTATAAAACCGACACAAACGGAGGCGTAGTCAACAACTATGGGGCGAGTGGTCGGGTAACATTGAACAGCATTAGCAATGATCTTTCCGTCGGACTTCTCATTGACAGCAGCGATAGGCTTAATCTCGCTAGCACTCAGGATAATCAGGTAGAACCCGATTTGTTAATGGCAAGGTACACAACGGCCGGAGTGCTGGATACAAACTATAGCGGCGATGGTATTAATTTGCTCGGCCCAACATTCAGCGTCGATACTTTGAGCGAGCTTATCGAACTTACAGTAGCTCCGCATGCGGGTAAGTTTATCGGGATCGGGAGTAGTTCCTTCCAAGCAAGTTCACCGTCTCTGATTGTTGTGCGTTACACCAGCAATGGCTCTATCGATGAAACCTTTGGTGAAAACGGCTATTTCTGGTTGGCTCAAGTAGAGACCACTTATGGAGGCAACGATATTGTCGAATTGAGTGATGGAAGATTAGCGGCAGTGGGCTCACTCGAGAACCAAGGGCTGGCAATTATGCTGCAGACCGACGGCACCTTAGACACCACGTTTGATGCAGACGGCATAAAAACTTTCTCAGGTGCGCAAAGCGGGCTAACTTTAACTGCCGTGGCGATTGATCGAAACAGTAAAATTGTTGTTGCGGGCACAAACGGCAGCGCGAATGCGTCAGATATCTACGTTGCCCGATTAAATAGTGATGGCTCACTCGATACCAATGCAGATGCTGACACGGCTCTATCATTTACCCCGGCCGGCTTTACGACTTTTGATTTAGGTAATAATGAATCAATCAATGATATAGCCACCTTAGCGGACGGTTCGCTGGTCGCTGTCGGCGAGCAGGGTAACGCTGGATTAATCCTTAAATTTCTAGAAAACGGATCATTAGATACGGCGGGTTTCGCCCCTTCAGACGGCTATATTACAGTGGATTTAAATCCAGATTCAAACGCCAATGTCGATGAACTAAAACGCGTGAAAATAAAAAGTGATGGAAAAATTGTTGCGGCAGGCTTTACCACAGAAGGTGATAGTGAAAATGTAATTATTGAATTGACAAGCGCAGGGGTATTAAATACCGCTTTTGATACAGACGGCATTGCGTCATATAACTATGGCGCAGGTAATGCCCAAACCTTGGGGCTTGCATTGGATGCCTCGGAAAATATCATTGTAACGGGCACCAATAGTAACGGCTCTACAGAGGATATTTTTGTGGCACGCGTTACCGCTACCGGCGCAAAAGATACCTTATTTAACAGTGTTGGCGGTATATTATTTGATTACGACGCTAACGAACAGGCATCTGCCATATTGGTCACCAGTGACGGAAAATTAATTGTCGCGGGCGCTGACAATCTAAACCTATATCCTGAATCCTTCTTTTTTGTGATGAAAATTGAATTAATTGAACCGTAAAAAGGCGTTCATTAGGGCGTGCACGAAATAAGTTACTGGAATTTGGGTTTGTGGGTGTTTGCTTGGCAAGGCGGAAATATGGCGTAATAGCCGGCTATTGCAAATATTTTTAACGAAGGCAAGCGTGCATCCAGGAATTCAAAAGCGGGAAGTTATTTCATGCACGGCCCTAGTCACTGGGGATACTTGAGAAATACTCGCCCCCTTAATATCAACTACAGTAATATTTTAGTGGGCCTCTTTAATTTTGTATCATTTCGTACCCGCCAGGTTTGTTGACATTCACATGCGATCCCAATCACGGCACTCACAAACCCCGGTACAAAAAAAGAGCCAACCATTGCTGGCCGGCTCATTTTGTAGTTCCATTAACACCCAACTAAATCAACCTCCTATTAGGATTAATGGTTTCTCGCTAGTCAAAGCAATCCACGGCACCCGTTGCCGTTTCGTACAAATTGACCATAATAATATCAGACCAAAAGTTCTTATAGGTGATATAAGCATTGGGCATTATTTTAGGGCTATTACACACGGAATAATCAGAGAAAGAAAAACTTGCAAAGGAATCAACAATGCCCGGTCTTGAAATATGACAAGTACGGCAGGCTTTTGCGTAAACATCGCGATACGTATTCTCCTGCCCTGCCCAACCGGCTGGGACCTCAGCATTAGAAAGCTGCTGAGGCGTATTCCCTCCGCCATTATACCAACTGGTAATTAAATCATCGACTTTACCGCCACTGTTTATTGCAGCGACTTCATTGTTTAGCACAGCAAAATTAGCCAACTCCAAAGGCGTTAAAGTATTAACCGCAGGTGCAAATTCCCAAGAGCGATTACCTGAATATTTAAATGACGGCATATCAAACTCTCTAAATACAGCATCGTGCACTTTACTATCGACATTAAAGGACGTTGGCGTACCCCCATGACAAACCATGCATAAATGAGGTAAAGGTTTTGGGCCAAGGCCATCCAAATCTGCAAAGTTAATTCTTGGCGCTACTCCGGTCCCACCGTTAAAGGCATAAAAACTAACCGCCGTATTACCCAGTGATGCATCGTACTCCATTGTTACAGTAGCGCCTTGTGTTGCCGGGTTTTGACTCACGGCATCATCAGCGTTTGCAGGGTTTTGATTCGGCAACCCATAATTAGTGACATAACATGCGTAGTTACTACTATCACCCAGACAATGCATATCGCGGCCAAAGCCAAGATCCCCGTGATTCATATAAGAAGCCCGAGTACCGCCAGAGCCATCAACACCAAAATTATTTTTCACCCACCAATCTTCCAGCACCAATCGCTCATTAAGTGGATCAACCGCATTGTAATAGTTGGCAGAAGTTTGTTGGCCATTAGTCGGTAAGTAGGTGCCGTAGGGGCCAGTTAAGAATGCTGGTCTACCTGTTGCAGCAATGTCACCGTAATAAGGCAATACGACTGGATCGGCTTCCAAAACAATCGGCGTTCCACATTCCGAATAAGGGTAGGCAGGCCATAGATTATTACCTGTCATTTTAGGTCGTAAATCGGTTGCAATAATTTCTTCAAGCAATACCACCTGTTCGCCGCTTGGCAGGGTTCCCCTCAGTTCAATTCGCAATGTATTACCCGCCGGTGGCGCACTATAAGGAATGCGATAAACCGCGTGGTATTGCGCATTATCTAACGGGGTCTCTTTAACCTGCACACCGCTACCATTAACAGGAACATAGGCACGCATAACGAGATTGTTCCAGGCACTGAGCGAAGCGCCAACCTCAAAGCGAACACAAGTAGCGTTGGCTGGATCGTTACCGGCGACATCCATATTAATGGTCGAGAAGTGGCTGGTTGGGCCAATATAAGCTGGACCACTGGCAGTATTTACAAGATTACCCACCTGCTCTTGCAACCAAAATCCACTTTTTTCATCATAAGACCACATATCGATATCCGCTTTCGCATAAGCCGCCAACTCATTGGATACGGGAATTGTCAGCTTGGCTTCCATTCCTTTTTTCACATTTATTTCTTTACCAAATTTATCGCGAAATTCAGCAAACAATGCACCGAAGCTGGTGAGCTCCATATCTTTTTCATTAGCATCAATAGCTCTATAATCACCGACCATCGCTCTGCGTGCGGGATTCATTGTCGCCATAGATAATGAAATAGGACCTACAGCAGGGCTTTGATCTGCATAAACAAGAGCACCTGCAGGTAGCTGTAAACGTGCACCACGATGCTCACATTTCTCATCGGGTGTCACCACGGTTACGCCACGTTCCTTTAATATTGCGAGTGCGCGCGCACGCTGTTTAGGATCGACATAATCCTTATCCTCCCTATCCAATTTATCCTCTCTATCATAATCGGCGCGTCCACACGGACCACTACTGGCTTTATCAACCACATCAATGGCTAGCGCTGGATCGTGTTGAGTAATTTGCGCTCGGATCAATTCATAGGTGGCCCCACGGCTCGATTTATCGTGCACTCGGGATGCCGTTGCATAAGAGAAATGATTGATATTGAGAGAGTAGCGAGGATCATTATTTATTTCAGGAACCTCTAAACTAAACCAACCTTTCGCATCCGTCGCTGTAGATTCACCCAAAATGGTAATGTTGGCATTTTTTACAGGCGCTCTCGTGACCTCATCAATAACTGTTCCCGAGAATTGGGCGAGCGGCACGCCCACTTGCATTGGCAGCCCTTTTATCAAGTAGCCACCGTAGCCGTCTTTTGACATTGCGTACACTTGATGCCGGCCAGGTGAACCCGGGAGTTTCCACTCTTCATTGGCAGTGCTCGAACCCGAAACAAAACCTGAACCGCCCAATGTTTTCCAGACATACTTGAGTGCGTGTCCATCTTTATCACTCGCAGAAAAATTCAGATCCAGCTTTTCGCCCGCCGGTGCCGACAAAACACCCCGCCCGTTCAAGTAAGCGGCGAACTCTTCTTCTTTAGGTACCCAATTAGGTAGTGGCAAATCAATAGTGTGCCAACCAGAACCAATAAAGAATTGCGTTTGATATTCTGCCTTTTCGCAACTAGACCGCAATATATAGCGCTTACCCTTAGGTAAACCCATTACGTACTCGCCGCTAACATTGGCTTTAACTGAGTTGGCTACCGGATTATAAGCGGTATTCAGCAGCTCAACTTCAGTGAATAAGTTCACCTCAAAATAAGGGTCGTGTAACCAACAGGGGCGATCCTCGTGCATTAAACTCAGCCCCCAAGCAAACGGAGTTTCGGTAAAAACGGTTACCTCACCAAGATAAATCGGCTGACTCTCAACGCTAAAATATTTACCACAGGCTTCCGAAATATTTTCGACACTCCAGCAAATAGCGTAGCGGCCAGCTGTTGGCGCACTCAAATCAAACTTTCCATCGAGCTGTGTTAATTGGCCATCAACATCATTGCCCGAAATTACATCGCGTAAATAAACTTTTCTTTCAGCCAACTCAATAAATTGATCACCCTGCCCTGTGGGTTTAAGCGTATGAATACCAAGCGTACCTTTAACACCCACTGACTTTAAAACAGGCTTAAAAACAGATAACGGTTCTTTTAAAGTGGTTACATTGTTAGCCAATACTACCTTTGTAGTGGTGGCTTCCTTGCTAATTATTTTAGTATTTATCGATGGTAGAGTCAGTGAAACAGCGTGTACAAATGACGCACTTAAACCCAAGCTTGCAGCTAAGATAAGCCGTAGCGTGGGTTTTCGCGTACATGAGACTAAACGATTTTTTTGAATAAGATGACTAAACATAAAATTCCTCCGCGTGTATGTAATTGAGGCGTAACCCCAATCGCATAATAGAGAGAAAAGTTAATAAAATTGAGGCATTAGTAACCAAGAATTTTGTGACTTATTCACGATAAAATAACTTGATGCTTTACTACTTATAACTTAAGTGACGAGGCAATATTGTTTCTCGCTCCGAAAAACCTGCTTCCCTGCAGGCCCGGTGCTCCTTATTGGCAACTATTCAGGCATGCAAAAATATGCCGGGAAATTGATTGTTTTCTGTGCCGTTAGGGGGGGGGCACGGAATAAGTTGCTGGAGTTTGGGTTTGTGGGTGCTTGCTTGGCGAGGCGAGGCGAGGCGAAAATATGGCGTAATAGCTGGCTATTGCAAATATTTTTAACAAAGGCAAGCGTGCACCCAGGAATTCAAAAACGGGAAGTTATTTCATGCACGTCCCTTACCCTTATTGAACAAACTATTATTGCCTCACCCGTTACTTTGAGCCGCCTAAGCACGGCGGTGATTCTGGCGAGGTTTGATTAAGTGCCTGCCACTGCTCTGGAGTGTAAAGATGCAGCGCAAGTGCATGTACTTCCCCCTCTAGCTCTGCGGCCAGTATTTGATACACCAGCTGATGTCGCTGCACCGGCCGCAAGCCCTCAAAACGCTCCGATATTAACGTCACTTTAAAATGCGTTTCAGAGTTGGCCGGCACACTGTGCATGTGGCTCTCGTTAAGCACCTCTAAACGCCTGGGTGACAGCTCTGCTATCAACTTGGTTTGAATATCCCGCTGTATTGGCCCGCTATCCATCTGTTACTTCTCCACCACAAATAATGACAGTGTGTATTTTAGTGCATATACACCAACGGCCCTAGCCAATTTACACCCTTTTTCAAGACAAAAAAAAGCCCCTTTACAAAGGGGCTTTCAACTTAGCGGTGCAACCTCTATTTACGAACCTTACTTACGAACCTTGGAGCACCCTAGGCGTCCTTCCGACAACGCAATATCATCGACATACATAGATACATCAGGCTTGGCCGGTTTTTCTGGCTGCCCTTGTGGCTGCTGGCCACTGGGCTTGTAACGACCAATACCTAGGTTTACCTCAAGGAAGCTACTTGGACCATCCGCCCAACTGCGCGAAGCACAACCCGAGGCATCCCCTCGAATAGCCAGATCGTTAATTTGCTCGCCATCAACCCAGAAGTTAAGCTCACCGTTTTTAGGGTTCATCTCCCACTCCAAGCAAGCCCAAACACCTTTAGGTATTGGTGTAGACGACGCCAAATCACACGAAGCGCCCCGGCCATTGGAATCTAGCGCCGCTGCAAATTTACCCTCTGCGCCACCGAAGCGATATTGAACATCACGATCCTGCCCACGGTTACCCGTTGCCGTTACCATGGTCCACTTCATATCAACTTCAGCGCCGTTATCTTCGAGATAAACTCGAGCACGCCCAAACATATGACTTGCCGAACCACCCAGCTGATTTGAACTTAAACTCAGCATTGCGATAGAGTCATTACTTGCCGTTTCTTCCGCGGCAGTCATTTTCAGTGATTTACCACTTAAGCCATAAAACATTTCATCGGTAACAGCGATTGATGCAACACCATCTTTTACAATATCCCAGTCACCGTTTGGCTCCGAGCCCACCACATAGTCTTCAAAACCTTCGACGATCACAGGCTTAGCGCCACCGGCATTAGCATCTGGTGCCTTAGAGCCTAATGGAGGATAAGCATTTTCAATCAACATAATGAATTGCTCATGAAACCATGCGCCGGCATGCGGTGCATCTTGCAGTACGTCGGCCCTTACCCCAGTACTGTTACTCGATTCTCCGCCACACATAGGATCATATGATTTACCTTCTTCGTTAACACCATCGGTAGTTGTCGAAATACCATCAGATTCACCCGGTGGTTTCATCCAATAATAGGCATCCAGATAAGGGCGTGCTGGATCTGGGTTTGCTTGTGGAATTTCACCAATACCGGCTTCATTAATATTGCACCAATGACCACGATGCGTTCGCAAATCGACTCTATAAGCAGGATCATCTTTGGAGCCTGGAGCGCCCTCACCTGTTGGTCGATTCGGACCACCCCAACCATTACGGGCGGTATCAATAATAAAACCTAAATCGTCAGGGAAGCCTTTAGCCGTAAAGGCACTGTATAACGTATCGATAAAACTCAGCTCGTCTACCTGCTGATTCCACTCATAAAAACCAGCAAGCGCCATACGATCTTCAAAGGCATTGCTGATGTAAGGCTCGCGCAGCGGGGTATAACCCGAGGTGTTCGAGGCAAAGCCTTTAATCACATCTAGGCGGCCAGAATCCGTCGAGCCGGCAACCAAGCCAGTAAAGCCCGCGACTGCGCCGCTTAAGTTATCGGGCCAGCCCAGCCAACCTGAATGACCGATATCCATATAGGTATACACATTATCCATAGAGGCAAACTTGCCAATGGCATACTGCAGCGCTTTTTCGTAGACCTTCGCAGCCGCTACCGCATCACACTGCGGGAATATCTTACCGACATTAGTAATCATATTCGGATAGCCGTCAGGCTCTAGCATGGCAACAATACGCAGTGACGGGTATTTATCAAAAATTTCAGCGATGACATCGATGTAATCTTCTTTATAAATTTGCATACCGGTGCCATCTGGCATGCCATCACCGTCAGCATCATTCGTTTCATTAAGTAAACCGTTAGATGCCAAAGCCGCACAATCTCGATCCGGCAAGTTATAAACAATAATCACAACCGTCATTGGCGGCAAATTGCCGTCGGCATCGGCCAATGCTTGCTGCTGCGCTACCGCCTCATCAAAATGCCCCAAAAATGTATTGCCTGGCGTCGCGTAATCTTTGGACAACGGACGACGCCCGCCATTCTCAGTACCACCATAAATCGCAATCGTGCGATCTAACCACACGGCCGAAGGCATTTGCTGAACAAACTGAATATCTTTATATAGCTTTTCGTCTGAAACAGGGTCAATTTTTTCAAGCGACTGATCCTGTAGCGTTTCAATATCAGGGCTCACATAAAAGGCGGAATCGGTAAAGGGGTTACCCTGTGTTTGCATTGCTTCGCCAGGCTTACCTTTGGGCACCGCAAGTATTGCATTTACCTGTGCCGACGTTTCGTGCGAAAGGCCCTTATCATCAGTTACAGAAAGAAAAACATTGTGCGTGAGCGCTTCGTGAAATACGTGGTCAACAACCGGTCCGTAGGCAAAATTACCACCACCAAAGTCCCACTCGTAGCTCACTATATTGCCGCTAGCACTGGAATCACGACCATCAAATGTCACACTTAAAGGCGCTTCGCCTCGCTCAACAGACACTTGAATTGCCGCTGTCGGGGCAACACCCGAGCCAACAGCATCCAGTATCGTAATCGGCACCATCAATTCACCAGACAAACCATCATTGTCGAATACTTTTAAAGTCACCTCAAAGGTACCGGATTGCGCGTAGGTATGACGAGGGTTTATATCTGTCGATTGATTACCATCACCAAACTGCCAAAGCACTTCAGCGATGACTCCGTCAGAATCCGTAGAACGATCAGATTTAAAAATAATTTCAGTTCCGGCTAGGGCCACCATGGGGCCAGTCCCTGAAACATCGGCCACTGGCGCACCAGGCACAGAAGCACTTGACGACGAAGACACGACTACCGCACTTGATACGGCCACAGAAGATATTGCCGAAGACGAACTCTCTTGGGCGACAGACATAACACTTGCAGAGGATTGCATGCTGCTATCGTCACTGGATGACGTAGTTCCGCCACCACATGCCGCCAAAGAGCCCACCAATAAACTTAAGGCCGCCCCTTTAAAGGGAGCCCTCCCTAATGCATAGCCCGGTAAATTATCGTTTTTATTAGGACGTTTCATCATAATGTGTCTCACTCGAAAAAGAGGTAATGGTTAAGCAAACACCCAGAGACACCGAAGGACAGGTAATAAATACCTTAATCAATTTTACTGTTTGTACAAAACAACAAAACCGACAGCCTGAAAATACCCACCACCTTTTCAAGCACGCCTCGGACACCAGGCAGAAAACATCCGAGCCACGCTATCAAATAAGATGCAAAAAAGTATTTTAATTTGGTTAAAATACGATAACGTCAACAAACAAGACTGCAGTTTTGAGAAGTAAATCACGGTAGTGAAAACAAAAACTTAAGGAGTGGCGGATTAATTGAATACAAAATATTCGCCAACCGAGAAATTAACTTAATTGGCGAAAAAAATGACACCGCGAGCTTTATTGCAGATTCATAAGAAAGCCACTAAGCGCCAATGAATGATGCTTCTTCATCAACACCCTCGACCCAAACATATTCTTCGCCAGACTGGGCATCCAACTTATAAATCCAGCGTACATTCCAACTATAGATTCGCATACCGTAAGTACGTAAAGGGTCATGCTTTTGATAAGCCGGACGCGGGTTTTGAGCAAGCACCTGCTCAATAAGTAATTGAAGATTACACTGACGAGCTTGCGGCCCCTTGCAGGCCATTTGCGCTTCCACCGAAAACAGCACCAGCATTTCATCCGGAGAAGTCGCAGCAAATAAATTAGTCGCCGAAGGCAAGCAATCGGCATAGGGAACATAGGGCTTAATATCGAGAACTGGCGTGCCATCTAAAAAGTCATGACCCGATATATTTAAGCTAACACCGGCCCCGCCTTTCTTTGGGGTAATAACGACAGAGTCGAGCGCAACAACAGACAAACCGATTGGGTTTGGCCGTATCGGTGAGCGCGTCGCAAAAACACCCATACTTTTATTGCCGCCCAAGCGAGGCGGCTTAACTTTAGCTTTCCAACCCGCCACACGATTAGCATGAAACAAAAACTGCACCCAAATGTGACTAACCTGCTCCAACCCCTGAACGGCATCGGGGTCGTTATATGGAGGCAGTAATTCAATCGATGCCTTAGCCTGAGAGACCACACCAGGCTGCCGAGGAATGCCGAACTTTTCTCTAAAGCACGAACGCACAATTGCAATTGGGCTAAACGCCGACTTATCCATGAACATGCATCCTAATATTGACAACCCTCGCCAAGAAATATCACCTGTTCAACCATCGTTTTTTTGCTGCTGCACTTTCCAAAGCGCCGAATATAAACCCTTGTGCGCCAGTAAAGCGCCGTGACTACCCTGCTCAACCACAACGCCATCGTCCAGAACAACAATATGGTCGGCATCGCGAATCGTCGACAAGCGATGTGCGATAATTAATGTCGTACGATTTTTGGCCACTCGATTAATCGCTTCCATAATGGCGTTTTCACTGTGCGAATCCAATGCACTTGTCGCTTCATCAAAGATTAATATTTTAGGTTTTTTTAATAAAACCCGCGCTATGGCAATACGCTGCTTTTCACCGCCAGAAACCTTCAACCCACGCTCACCGACCTGCGTATTTATCCCCTCTGGCAACGAAGCAACAAAGTCTTGCAGATTCGCCAAGCTTAACGCTTCATCAATATCAGCTTGGCTTGCAGCAGGATTACCATAAGCCACGTTGTAGCGTAATGATTCGTTAAATAAAACGGTGTCTTGAGGCACCACACCGATGCTTTCTCGTAAGCTACGCTGTGTAACGTCGCGAATATCCTGCCCGTCGATTAACACGCTGCCATGTGTAGCATCGTAAAACCTAAACAGTAATTTAGATAAGGTCGATTTACCGGCTCCACTACTACCGACAACTGCAACTTTTTTACCCGCTGGCACCTCAAAATTAACGCCTTTTAATATTGGCCGCTTAGGGTGATAAAAGAAGTGGACATCACGGAACGTTACAGCGCCATGATTTAATTTGATGTCGGTTGCATTTTCGCCATCAACAACGGCGGCTTTTTCACGCAACAAACCAAGCATGCGCTCTATATTAATGAGAGCCTGTCTTATCTCACGGTACACAAAGCCCAAAAAATTTAACGGAATGAATAACTGCACCATAAACGCATTAATCATGACGAAGTCGCCAAGGGTAATCGTTCCTGCAGCCACTTCGCTTGCGGCCATGAACATAACAACAGTAACAGAGATAGCAATAATTAAGGCTTGCCCACTGTTTAGCGCGGCCAGAGAAAGTCGATTCTTCAATCGCGAACTTTCCCACCCGGCCAAATGGTGGTCATATTCTTTAGCTTCAATTTTTTCAGCCGTAAAATACTTAACAGTTTCAAAATTTAGCAGGCTATCCATAGCACGACTGTTCGAGCGATTATCTTGCTCATTTGCCTCACGCACAAAGCGCGTTCGCCACTCGGTTACCAAAACAGAAAAACCAACATATAAAACAATAGCCGCCACAACGGCCACCACATAAGAAAAACTAAATTGCTGCCACAAAACACCGGCCACTAAGGCAATTTCAAACAAGGTAGGCACAATATTAAAAACCAAAAAACGCAACAAAAAGCTCATGCCGCTTGTGCCACGCTCAATATCCCGAGCCAAAGCGCCTGTACGTCTTGATAAATGGTAATTTAAATCCAGTTTGTGTAAGTGCTCAAAAACCTCAAGCGATGCGCGTCGCATAGCCCGCTCAGCCACACGAGCAAAAATAGCATCGCGCAATTCGCCCAAAAAAACCGCCAAAAATCGCAAACAACCGTAACCCAGTAATAACCACAAAGGCACCGTTAATAGCGCAACCGTGGGCGACACATCCAATGCATCAACGACATGTTTTAACGCTACAGGGACACCCACATTGACGACTTTCGCACAGACAAGTAAGCCCAAGGCCGCAAAAACACGGTATTTGTATTCTGCCAAATACGGCAATACACGGTAAGCCACCTGCCAGCTAGGCTTGATTTCTGGCCCGTCCGCTGCCCCTGTTTTCATATGACGCATAGATAAAATCGACCTTAGGAAATGATTACATCGCGGAAAAGTTAAGAGGCACAAGTCGTCTTGTGCCATTAAAAAAGCAACACACTACGTCTTTCGTTACGGCGCCAATCGGCAAATATCCCAGCCAACTTTATCGGCCTGAGTATATTCAAAGCGATCATGCAAGCGCATGGCACCGCCCTGCCAGTACTCATAACGGTAGGGCGTGATACGAAAACCACCCCAAAAGTCAGGCAGCGGGACCTTGCCCTGCAAGAACTTTTCTTTCATACGGGCGAATTGAGTTTCCAGCATTTGCCGAGAACTAATGCTGTGGCTTTGCTCGCTCGCCCAAGCCGCTATTTGGCTTTCGTGCGGTCGCGACAGAAAGTACGCTAACGACTCTGCCGCTGAAACCTTAGTGGCGATACCATTAATCTTCACTTGCCGCTCCATAAAGTGCCAAGGGAAATGCAAACTCACTTTACTATTGTGCGCAATGTCGGTCGCTTTCCGGCTAGAGTAATTTGTATAGAATACAAAATCTCTTTGATCCGCATGCTTAAGCAAAACAATCCGCTGCGTCGGCTCGCCTTCCGCATTGACTGTCGCCAAAGTCATTGCTGTGGGGTCAGGTATCTTCGCCGCTAAGGCTTGCGACATCCAATGCTGGAACTGCACCATAGGGTCATCATTTAAATCTTTACGCCGTAAACCACCCTTAAGGTATTCACGGCGAATTGTATCTAGATCCATAGCAATATTTTTCTATCTAAAAGAACGTTAAATAGGTGTAGCCTTAGCGCCGCACCCGACAAAATACACTTATGCAAACAATCCAATGTTTCGACCCAACTATGAAATGCTTCGAACCAACTATGAATAGCTCCTCTGACAACCAACAGCTCACTGCCGGCCTCATTCTTGCCGGGGGCAAAAGTACACGTATGGAAGGGCAAAATAAAGCACTACTCCCTTTCGGCGACACAACATTACTCGATCACTGCTACGCAATAGCAGCACGGCATCTTCAAACAACGCTAATCAGCTGTGGGCCACACCACTACAATCAATACCCGCCTCAAATGCATATCGCCGACAATGGCGAACAAGGTCCTTTAGGGGGAGTGCTGGCAGGGCTTCAATGGTTGCAGCGCAACACCGACCGCCAATGGATGCTATCCATGCCTTGCGACACGCCCTATATAGACGAAAGCTGGATAACATTCATGATTAAAGGAATAAACCCCCACCACATGACAAAACCCGTTTACGCACAACATAGTGACCGCAACCACTATGCACACGCACTTTGGCCGGTCTCTGCCATTCAGACGATTAAAAGCGCCATCGAGCAGCAACAATACTCACTGCGCGGAGCACTACAAAAGCTAAATGCTACTGCGCTAGATTTAACCCAAGACTGCCCTACAAGTCACTTCTTTAATATCAACAGTTTAGCGGACGCCGCAACCGCTCAACAAAAATTGACTTGCAGCAAGGACAAATAGCAACCAAAGTAACCATTGCTATCATTAAAAGGTGTGTAATTAGCTATTATCAATACTTGCGCACCTTTAACCCAGGAAGAATATTGTATATTTGAACGAATAAAAGTGCTTTTTGCGCACGCTAATCGCCCGTTACTAAGAAAATCGATCAGTAACACTTGCACCCTAAGCGATAGCCCCGTATAAAAGTAAAGATAACAACACGAGACCGAATAATGCTTTAAGCGCCAGACAGGCAAGTATTGCGTTCTCAATAATATAAGAACCCTGCTTTAAGGCATTATCGCTGGAGATTCAACTTGGTCAATTTGGTCAAAAAAACAGCCTATCTATTTACCACGCTATCGATGCTAGTGCTGCCCGCACTGACGCACGCCAATAGCAGCGTTACGGCTAGCTCCGTAGGCGCAAGGCTTGCCAATGCAGCGCAGCACGCCCCTAAGGGCTACCTAAGCATCTGCAGCTACGGCAGTAGTTGTGCTGTAGCAAAACCCAGCTTGATTGCCTTTGGTAGCCACGGTGAGTATGTGTATCGCGTTATTAGCGGTTCATTTTTGTGCAGCGAACGCACCTTCAATCGAGCACCGTCATCACCTTCTGCCGCCAACTGTTCTGTAGCCACTGCGACAAAAGCGCCACAAATTGCACCACAGACCCTAGCTGCCGACTTATCCAGTGGCAACTACGCCATCGTTTCCCGGCACAGCGGCAAAGCGCTGGAACTAGACACCAAGGGCGACTTCCATCAAACCCCCTATTCGGCAAAACCTTCACAACAATTTACACTCACGAAGCGTGAGGATGGCTATTTCACGATTAACGATAGCTCGGGTAAATCGCTCGAAGTTAAAGATTGGTCAACCAGCGACGGCGCGCAAATAACCGCTTCAGCACCCACAGAAAGCTTAAATCAGCACTGGGTAATCAACGATGCAGACCTTGGCTACCTATCAATAGCGTCACGTTTCAGCGGTAAATCTCTTGACCTATTCGGGATGAATACACACAACAACGCTCAAGTACGACTCTGGACATACTGGGGCGGCAAAAACCAGCAATGGCAACTTATTCGCCTCTCTAGCGAAGGCGCTGCAGAAGTAAGCTTTTAAGCACCAACATCTAAGTACCAACATCTAAGTAATATGTTCTAAGTACTATCTTCGTAAGCACTAGAAAGGCCAGCCTAGCACTGGCCTTCAGTTCCCCTTCTTAGCCACCAAGTACAACTCTGTTGTTGGATATTCACTTTTTCGCCATCCCCACCGCTTAAACAAGCCCCAGTCCAGCAGGCTCCACCACGGGGTGTCTTTTTCAATGTACTTATCACGTACCACAAAACCGGCTTCGCGAAACAATCCTATGTATTGATCAGCTGTTTTCTGGGAATGCATTGGGTGCCTAAAAAACCAACGCACCGGGAATGTTCGAATAAAGCTTTCACAGGACTCACTCACCAAAATAGTGCCACCGACCTTAAGCACACGGTAAAGCTCGGCCAATAGTGCCTGCTGATTACCCACATGATGCACAAGTTGATGACACAAAATCACATCAAAGGCCTCGTCGCAAAACGGGAGTGTCTTGGCATCTGCACGGCTAACTAACACGCCGCAACCCGCTTGATTAGCACTTGCCTTAGCCATCGGCAACACTTGCGTATCAACATCCACAGCCACAATATAAGCGGGATTTAAGTGATGGTTAACAATCTCTATCGATTGTCCAAAACCACATCCAACATCCAGCACCCTAGCATCGGGCTTAATTTCTTCGCCCGCCAGATTGCAAAGGCGTCCTATCGCCACACTCAATACATATTTAACCCATACATCTGTACGTAAAAACCATTTCCCAAACTGGGTTTCACGCACCCACTCATCCTTTATACTACTCAACCGAACACCTCACTGCCCTTCCTGCCCCCTCACAACCCTCAGGGGTATCACTAAAGATAAGCGCAGGCATAATTTTAAAGGCGAGATCATAGCCAACATGTCCATAATTTCAAGCGGAAGCTACCGGTTAGTTCAAGCACTGCCGCTGTCATATTTTCTTTTACACGTACGACTTGATCGCCCAAGCACCATGTATGACTGGACTAAGCCCTATGCTATTGCCAGCGCTCTTGTACTTATCGTCAGTGCTCTACTCATGCTTAAACGCAAGATTTACTCTCCTGCATTTGTCGGTATTAATGTGTATTTCTTATTTGGTGGGGTAGCGCTCGCAGCACATTGGGACGCGATAAATTTACTCTACGGTAAGCTTGAAGGTGCTGGCATGATGGTATGGATTGTTGCAGTTGTAGCCATAGGGAACTGCATTCAACCCCAGTGGAGCCTAGAGCTTACGCAAGATCAAATCACAGAGGTAAAAACAAACGCACACTGGCGGGGCCATGCTTGGCTGCTCTTTGGTTTTTGTGTGCTCTGCACAGGATTAACACTTTTCATCATGAACAACACAACATCAGTGCTTTTAAGGGAGTTCGCCCCCTTCATTATTCTTTTTACCGGTGCGGCACTCATAAAGCGTAATAGCTTGAAATTGACTACAACCGAACAAACCTAGTCACTTTTATAGCGATAACTAATAGTCGCTGTTTGCGATTTAGCATCCGCACCCTTAATGTTAACGGCACCGTTAAAAACCATTAATCGGTGCTGCGCATCGTAAAGCAGCGTTAAAGGGTCAACAAAAAATCTCAGCAACCGACTATTCGCCGCAACACGAATACATACGCCGCCCTCAACCTTCACATTAAATGTTTCGCATTTTTCAATATCAACGCGGCTCGCGCGCAGTGCAATCGATTTTAAGTGGGGAATGGATAGGAAATCAAAGACAACCGCCTCCCCCTTATAAATACTATCCCACTGCTGTCGCACAAAAGAGTCAAAGCCAGCATCAATGACCTGAACGCCCGCTTTAGCAATAGACTTACTCTCTTCTGCTTCGCCTGAATTTAAGCGATAGGCAACGCGCCACTGCAATAGGTCCTCACTCACACCCACAGCTCTAACTTCGCCAGTCCGATTATCTTGTTGCACGACTAACGGTGCTTGCTCACCCAACAGGTAATCAAGCGTTTTTTCAACAACAATCTCGCCACCACTGCTGTATTCAACTCGCCAGTGGGTGTCATCGAGCTGAAAATATCGCTCGCAGTATAAAAAATCGTCCTCATCGGCACCTACAGCAACGCCAACAATATCGGCATCATTTTGCGAACAAAGCTCAGCCCCCCAAGAAGGCACACTCAGCAAAGGAAAAAACAATACAATTAAATATTTAAATTTGAATATCACTGAGGCCTCTCAAGAGGAATTTGTTTAGCCGTGTAAGCAAGCAGGGGCATAACAAACACCCAAATCCCCGCAATAATAAGTAAGCTGTAAGGACTCGCTAAATCGTAAGTAGGGCTTAACCTTGCCCCGGCAAAGTAGCTTACCGGAGCAACCACCAAACCCAAGATTAAAGACAGCCAATAATTTGACTGCAAAAAACCCAAGCTACCATGCAAGCTCATGCCAAACCCGAGCCAAATGGCAAGTAACCATAACGGTGGAAAAACATCGTCAATTAAAGGCGACCACACCCCTAGCCATAATTTAAGCGATTCAACAAAAAAACCGATTACTAGACAAATCAACAACAGCAAAACTTCATTTTTCCACACAAAGAGCTGCTTTCTTATATAAAAAAGGCAGAAAAAATGCAGCCCTAGAATAGGGACTAACAATGCGAGAAACCATGAATCACCGAACAATACAGCGACAAACCAAATTATTTGAAACAGAACAGCATTAACAATTAAGAACCAAATTGGCTGATCAACCTTAGCCTGCGTCATACAACCGGTAAATCACGACAGTCGGGCTTAGCCATTAAAATTTGCGAAGTACTAATAACACGCTCTTTAAAACCACCTTCGCAGTAACTTAAATAGAAGTCCCACATGCGAATAAATACATCATCAAAGCCTTGTGACCTCACTTCGTCCAAATTTTCATGAAATGACTTTTTCCATGCCGCCAGCGTTTTGGCATAATGAAATGTAATATCATCTAAGCCAATTATTTGCATGTCGGTATCTTTGCGTAAATGCTGGGCAATCACCTCATTCGATGGCAAGCAGCCGCCAGGGAAAATGTAGCGCTGAATGAAATCAACATTGTCACGTTCCTCATGGTAACGTTGATCGGCAATAGTGATCGCCTGAATCAGCATCTTACCCGTATTTTTTAGCAATTTAGAGCACTGAGTAAAGTATTCGCCATAGTATTGATAGCCCACAGCCTCAATCATTTCAATCGAGAGCAACTTATCAAATTCACCATCAATATCGCGATAATCCTTCAACTGAACGTCAATCTGCTCGGATAAACCCTCACGCTCAACCCAAGCTCTTGCATGTTCGTACTGTTCTTTTGATATTGTCACAGTGGTTACTTTGCAGCCGGTAGTTTTAGCCGCATGGATCGCCATCCCGCCCCAGCCTGTTCCTATCTCAAGTAAATGATCGCTAGAAGTTAAACCCAGACGACGACAAATGTGATCCATTTTATAGAGTGAAGCCTCATGCAATGAGGCCGAAGCATTCGGGTATATAGCCGAGGAGTACAGCATAGTCGGATCAAGGAACAACTGAAAAAAGTCATTACCCAAATCATAATGTGCCGAAACATTCTCTTTGGCTTTATCTTTTGAGTTTGCATTAAATCGATGAACCAGATTACCCGCCCACTGCAAAGCAAAGTTCCATTTCGAATCCATACCCGACACCACATCCATATTCATCACGAAAATACGAATAACCTGCACCAAGTCAGGCGAAATCCAAGCCCCCTGCATGTAAGATTCACCGGAACCAATCGTTCCATTTAACATGACTTGGCGGTATGCCGACGGGTGATTAACTGATATATGAGCGACGACTTTTGCCGTCGTGGCTGGTTCGCCATACACATAGACTTCGCCACCATCCTCAATAGTTAAGTGGCCGCGAGCGATGCCCTTAAGTGCGCCCAGAACAATTTTTTTAGCAAAACCATCTAAAAAGTTGACCTTAAGCTCACAGCCTGCTTTTTTATCAACCACATCAATGGACTTCATTCTAATCTCCAGCTTTAACCGATAATTCTTGTTTAATTAGGCACGACTATTGGGATGGCCGTAAAAAGGCACTCGCTTCACCAAAAGCTTAAGAGCTTGCCAGTAAATAGCACTAATGACTTTTACGGTCATAAAGGGATAAGCGATCAACAATCGATTCATTTTTTTTGCAGTGATATTGGCTGCATTCAAACTCATGGTGGCATCCATCACTTTTTCTTGCGGCAGAGCAGCTTTAGGATCACTTTCAGTACCTGCGGCTAGCGTATTTTGCCAATTTTCTAAATGAATCGACAGGTGGTCAGCAGGGACATTACTAAACCAACGATACTCCATCGACAAAGGGTTAAACGGTGAAACATGAAATTCCTTTTGAAATCGACATTTAAACTTTTCTTCTCCATCAACACGAAGTACATAGGCGTGGCGCTCACGCCAAGGCGTATTCGTCACCTCAGCGACAATCGTTTCGAGTTTCTCACCGCTCTGATCAAAACAATAATAAGTCGTCAGTGGGTTGGTGCAATAACCAAAGTAACGTAAATTGGCCAATACTCGAATGGGCCCTGTGGGCCGCGAACCAATCCTCGCCTCGACAAGAGATCTGACGCAGCTATCTAGCGGCTCGTTAGTATCTCCCATAAAATCTTTGCGCTTAAATACCGCGAAACCAAAACCCTCTACACGCCAAAATCGAGACAATGACATCACCGTATCAATTTCTGAAAGATCAAGGTACATCATAAATACTTTATATTTAAAGGTATGTTCTGTCGGTAAAAAACGCCGATGTCGAACCCAGCCTTCATAAATTCTGCTCGAAAAAGAGTGGTCCATCACAGGCTATCGCCACCCAAATGCTCAGCAACGCGTAATGCGCTCTTCACGCCATCTTCGTGAAAACCGTTAAACCAATAAGCGCCACAAAACCACGTTTTATTCACACCATTAATTGAAGCCCAATCACCTTGGGCAGTGATAGCCGCCTGAGTAAATACTGGGTGGGCATAACTATATTCGCCCAATATCTTATCGCTATCGATTCGCTCTCGAGCATTCAGTGTCACACAAAATTCCACGGGAGCCTTTATACCCTGCAATATATTCATACTGTAAGTTAGAACAGGAGGCGATGCTTTATCGCCATCGAGCAAGTAATTCCAACTACTCCAAGCCAACTTGCGCTTAGGCAGTAATTTAGAGTCAGTATGTAATACAACGGAATTATCGCGGTACTCTATTTGACTCAACAACGCGGTTTCATCCGTCGAAGCATCGCCGAGCAAAGCTAAAGCTTCATCGGAATGACAGGCAAATACAACGTTATCGAAGACTTCAACTTCATCATTAATTAAAATCTCAACGCCACGTGTTGTTCGAGTTATTTTTTTAATTGTTGAAGAAAGTCTAACGCTGCCTTCAAAACCTTGCGTTAACGGTTTGATATAGCTAGCCGAGCCACCCTGAACAACCCGCCACGTAGGACGATCGTTTACGCTCAACAAACCGTGATTGTGACAAAATCGAACAAAAAATATTAAAGGAAAATCCAGCATATCACCTAAAGATGACGACCATATGGCAGCGCCCATAGGCAACAAATAAAAGTCGCGAAAGTCATTACTGTAGCGCCAGGCAGCCAAGTAGTGCCCCAAAGTATCCTCAGGCGATAAAATACCCGCCTTGTAATCCGCAACTGCAGACTTATTGAACCTTAGAATATCTCTTATCACCCGCCAATGCCTCGGGCTAACAAGATTCGAACGCTGACAAAATAACGTATTCAGGTTTTCACCCGCATACTCGTAATTCGACGCAGGGTGACTAACGCTAAATCCCATATTTGTTGCCTGCGTTTGTACATTCAAGCGCTCTAACAATTTAATGAAATTAGGGTATGTCCAATCATTGTAAACAATAAAGCCCGTATCAATTGCGTACTCTACCCCGTCATGATTAACGATTTTAGTCGCTGTATGCCCGCCCAACCGGTTGTTCTTTTCAAAAACGGTAATATCGTGATGTTTGTAAAGTAAGTGTCCAGCCGTTAATCCTGAAATACCTGAACCAATAATCGCTATTTTCATCCCCAATCCTATTTTGGTTTAATTGGAATTCGTTTTCATTCTCGTAATTTTCGGCCCTATAAAGCGCACCCACAAACCATCAAACAGACCTAGAAATCTTAAAGGCCAACTCAAACGCCGAGGGAAATCAATAATAAGCTTTCGCTGACGAATACCTTGAATAATACGATTTGCAGCCATTTCTGAAGTTTGCAAAAAAGGCATAGAAAAATCATTATCCTTCGTCAGCTCTGTTGCAACAAAGCCGGGGCGCACCAGCGATATCTTTAGTCGGTGATGACTTAAATCGATGCGCGCCGATTTCACAAAATACTCCAAAGCGGCTTTTGCCGCCCCGTAAGCTTCTGCACGAGGAAAAGGTATCACGCTCGACAAACTGCCCACGGCAACAAACTGCGGGCTGGATTGGCTATTATCAAGCAAGGGTTTGGCCAACTGTAACGTTCGAATGACACCTAAAAAATTGGTTTCAAAAACACGCTCATATAAATGGCTATCAAAATCAAGATCATCCACATATTCACAAATACCGGCGCAAGCAATGACACAATCAATATAATCCGTAATATCAGCCAACTGAGCTGCTGCTGCCTCCATGCAATCAGCGCGACTAACATCAAAAGGCAAAGGCTTTACTTGATGCCCCCACTGCGCTGCTAATTTGCATAATGTATCTTTATTGCGACCACTCACAATGACAAAGTTACCGGCAGCAACCAACTGGCCAACCAATGCCTTACCGATACCGGAAGATGCCCCCGTTACCCAGACACAAGCATTCTCTAGCGGTTTTTGACCCCTCTTTAATGTCATGATGTTTTTCCGCTTAAGGCTGTTAAACGATGTTCATCAGGCGAATTACTACTTCCCCCCGCCAAATGCTTCTTCACTTTTTTAACCGCCCAACCCAGCACAGGGATATGC
>NZ_CEXWTU010000056.1:0-23697 GCF_982758155.1 Marinagarivorans sp.
GCGGCCCAGAAAATGATCAATTTGCCGGCCTATTTGAGCATGGCTGAATAGTTACGTATTTTTTAGCTCCACCGATTTTATGGGCAGTAGATTATGAGTTGTCAGGCAGATATCACAATTGTGGGCGGCGGAATGACTGGGGCCGTATTGGCATTAGCGCTGGCTCAAGAAACAACATGGGATATAGCACTTGTGGATGCCGGTGCTACAGAGGGGCATGTTAGCGACAGTCTTATTCTGGGTAGTCGTGTTGTGGCCTTGAATGAAGCCTCTATTGATTGGCTTGATACATTGGGTGTTTGGGGTGCGCTTAAATCCACGCATTATTGTCCGTATCAAAAAATGGCGGTGTGGGATGGCGAGGGTACCGGCGAGGTCGTATTTGATGCTGCTGCAGAACATCAAGAGCAGCTAGGCTCTATAGTTGAGAATAGCCACCTTATTGCTGAGCTTTGGTGTGCACTGCGGGCAACGGGTCGGGTTCATGTGGTAACGGCTGATGCCGTGAATGAGGTTGTTTTTGCCGAGGGTGGGGAAAGGCATAGTCTTTTGCTGGACTCGGGTGCGAGGATTAAAACGACCTTGATAGTCGCAGCCGATGGCGCTGAATCTTTTATTCGAAAAGAAGCTGGATTAAATGTCGATGAAAAAGATTATGGGCACAGTGCGCTTGTGGCCACAGTTGAAACCGAACTTGCGCATAACGGAGTGGCGCTGCAGCGTTTTGCGCAATCGGGCCCCTTGGCATTTCTGCCACTGCCATCGGTTGACGGTAAGCACTTCAGTGCCATCGTTTGGTCTCAACAGCAGGTTATTGCTCAGGAGCTTCACGATTTAGGCGATGTCGATTTTGCGTTAAAGCTTGAGCAGGCCATCGAACGGCGTTTGGGGCGCGTGCTGGCAGTGCATCACCGTGGCATGCACCCGCTTAAAGAGCGTCATGCGCAAAACTATTATCGCGACGGCCTTGTTTTAATTGGCGATGCAGCCCATACGTTGCACCCTCTTGCTGGGCAAGGGGTGAACTTAGGTTTTGCGGATGCTAAGGCATTAGTTGCGGAGTTACAGCGTGCACAAACGCGAGGCCTCGCACTCACCGAGCCGAGCCTACTGGCCCGTTATCAGCGCCAGCGCCGAGTGCACAATGCAACGGCTATAAAAGCGATGTCTGGGTTTAAGTTATTATTTGAAGCTACAAATCCGATGGTAGGTTTGTTGAGAAATGAAGGCATGCGCTTGTTTAATCAAATGCCTTGGCTGAAGCGGCAAGCGATAAAGCTGGCCAGGGGCAGCCTTTAGTTAAGAGGCCGGCATTACTATATGGTGCCGGTCCTCTGTTTTTATAGATAATTATAAGCCCCAATATAATTAATAAATGTAATGGGTGTGTGGCGCCGCCCAAAATAGTTGTACCTTCCGAACTGGCCGCGCTCGACGAGGTGGTGTTTGAGCTGGAGCTACTGCTATTTAAGCTTGAAGTACTGCTGCTTGAGTCGGCACTACTAAAGCTATCTTTTAACTCAAGCCAATTCAGGTTAAAAATGCCGCCGGTCTCACCTGAGAATACAAGGCGTAAAGCGTAATCACCAGCAGGAAGGTTAACTGGTGAAGATAAGGTTTGCCAATTTTGCCAGCCACCTGTACCTGTAATATTAGCCGTTGTGATTTCATTACCATTCGCCGATACCGTAATTGTACCGCCGTTGGTATTACTTGCTACGCGCCAGACCATGGTATTTTCGCCAGTTCCACTGATCGAAACATCGTACTCAACCCAATCACCATCATCAATGTAACCAATAAAGCTGCCTCCGTTACTGTAGGCAGCATCTTCAACTTGTTAAGCCATTTTGGCGATGAAAATCTTCGGCTTGAATAAGTCCTGGAAGTTTGAAGGGCTTGGCGGGCTCCACAGGGATTGGTTTTGTGTTTGTATCCCAGAGGTAGTCTTTCGCTTGCGCGTCAGGAATTAAAATTTCACGAATATGTTTGTTGACGTCCACCTCTTGCCAATCATGCCAATCCAGCCACGACTGATTTAAACGTTCAAGTGTTTGCGAGTTTTGCACCTCTCCATAAAAACGCTTTGTATAATCTGCATGCCCATCGTAACGCCACTCAGTGCAAATAATGGTGTAGTCCGAATTGTAGAGGTTTTCGAAGTTTTGGACTTCTGACTCGATAGGACCGCTTCCTTCGCCGTAAAAATGATACCCAACGGCAGTATTGCTCCAGTCAACCCAGTCGTATGCATCGGCAATGCCTTTCATGTCCAGCGTGAATGAGTGAAACGAAAACATGATAACTCTGCGATCTGGTGCATCACGCCGGACCTGCTCATAGGTGCGGCGCATTGCTGACTGGAAATGGTCCGATAAATATTTATCTTTCGACCATGCTTGCTCATTATTGATTTCATAAATAACAAGGTCGTTATCTTTATAGCGCGGCGCAACTTTTTGCCAAAACTCTTCCATGCGGCCAAAGCCATTTGTTTTTTGGTACTCGGCAACATTATGGTAATTAATGATGACATTCATGCCCGTTTGATTTGCATTCGCTACGGCTTGATCGAGGTAGGTAAGCATCTCATCGACACTCCAATACACATTCCAGTTAGGATCCATTTCAACAAATGGGTCAATCCAGGCAACACGAATAGTATTTAAGCCTAAGGATTTTGCTTCTTGCCATTTTACAATATCAATGGTTGATGAAACCGAGGGGTTATTGGATCCAGGCTGGTAAGGCTTGCCAATCACCATCGCTGTGCCGCGTATTGTTTGTCCGTTACGATCAAGTAACGGCGTCGATGCCATAACGCTTTCGCTAAGCGAAAGCGTTATGGCCAAGGCTGACGCAATGTAACTCACGCACAATTTAATAATTTTCATAGTACATCTCGTGTAACGATTAAGGCTTGGTACTCTTAGCGGTAATATCAGTAGCGATAACACGGCTAACTATAATATCGATTTTGTGTCTCTTTAAATGCTTCATTTAGTCATTATCGCTGAGTTTGAGTGGAGTATAAAAAGCTTGAAATATGTCGCGTGACTGCACTACGTTAAAATAGGTAATGTCCCTCTACCATTATCCATCAAACCAAATTGCTGAACATCTCTTTGTCCAAAGGCATGACAAATCGTAGTGAGTAATCGACAGTGGGTTTCCCCACGCAGGTCAAGAAACTGACCTGTATCCACGCTGCCGCCTAAACCACCAAAGGCTACATAGGGCATGGGTTCTCTGCCGTGGTTATTACCCAGTGAAACCTCTGATCCGAGTATTACTAAAGAGTTATCGAGCATGGTGCCATTGCCCTCAGGGGTTTCATCCAAACGCTTGAGTAGCGAGGCAATTTGCTCCATATACCAGCGGGTGCCTCTTTCGTAGTCACGAAAGCCTGGGGTGCCAAGGGGGCTGTGTGATAAATTATGATGGCCTTCGTTAATGGGTTGGCCATTATCACCCGTTAGCCAGTTAAAGCGGGTATTGTTGATTGCAACGGAAAATTGCAGGCTTGCAAAACGTGTAATGTCACACTTTAGCGAGGCCACCATCATGTCGATCATCAGTGGAGAGATAATGGGCATGTTATCGTTTTCGTCCGGTGCGATAATATTAGGCCTTTCTGGTAGGTCGCAGGCTCCAGATGTACTTGCGTTGTTGCGTATTTCAACCGAGCGTACCGCATCAAGGTGAGACTCTATTTTTTGTTGATCACTGGCACTAACTCTATTTCGTATTCGGTTTAGGTCTTTGGTTAATTTATCCAGTACGCTTTTACGTTGTTCTCGTAGTGCCATTAACTCGGGGGATTCACCATTAGCACCCGAAAAAATACGATCAAACATTTTTATCGGTTCGCGTTCCGGCGCTAAAGGTGTAATTGGGCCGGCATAGATATTTCGGGAATTACCCTGCATTTCTTTTCGGCTCGCAACCCCAAACTGCAAACTTGAAAAGGGCGTAGTAGGATTTAAGCGATTGACCAGAAATTGATCTACCGAAATGCCAGCAGACAACCCCTCTTTAGGACCGCCAGGAAACTCTCTGGAGCCTGCGCCGGTCCACATCGTATTCATGCCGCCAAAGTGGTTATCGCCTTCGGAGCGTAAATGAAAAAGATTATCAAAAACAATCATCTTGTTTTTAAAGGGCTGGAAAGCAGCATGCATTGTGCTGTTAAGATTGAAATTCTTTCCGCTACCGGTAGGCTTCCAAGAATCGCGTAGCATGCCATGGTTGTAACTGCACAGTATTAAACGTTTAGGCGCAGCAGCTTGCGCGTTAGCGACTTCTGCTTCAAGTAGCGGTAGAAAGGGCGCGAAAGAAGCGGCCAGTCCTAGTTTTTTTAAAATATCCCTTCGAGACTGTGGTGTTTTAATTCTTTTCTCTTCTGGGAGTATTTGTCGAGCAATAGTGCGGTCAGTTAAGTTTTTAGAGCGCATTAGTTCACCTCACGATTATTGTTCGTGGCTTTTTTAAATAAGTCGGATTCAACGATTTCACGCATTAATAAAGATAAGTCGCCGCCTGAATTTATAAGGCGTGTTGTAATATCCTCTACGGTACAACTTTCTCTTTTATCAATACCTCGACTTAACGCAAAAGTGAGCCAGTTTTCGACAAAGCAGGTTTGAACTTGGTGGCTTTGCGCTAAGCGCTCAGAAAGCTCGAGTGGGCCAACAAACTCACCGTTAATGTCTGTACCAATTAAAGACCCCGAAAGATCTAGATCAATGCCGTTTTCTGTTGTTCTAAGTGCGCCCACGGCATCAAAGTTATCCAACGGAAATCCAAGCGGATCCATTAGTGCATGGCAGCTGGCGCAAGCGGGATTAACAGAGTGAGCCGAAAACCGTTCGCGAGTTGTTGCATTAGGGTCGGGTTCTGGTTCGACATCCGCTACGGTTGGTGGGGGCGGTGGAAGCTCTTGGCAAAGTAAGCGCTCGCGCACAAACTGGCCTCGTTGAACGGGCGAGCTTTGGCTGGCATGGGCAAAAACGGCCATGACACTAGGCTGAGTTAATAGGCCGGAGCGCTCGTCTCGAGGGAGAGCTGTCGGGTTTTGACCGTCGCTACTCACGCCATAAATATTGAGCAGTTCTGGGTGGTTTGTGTAGGTAAACCCTCCTGGGCTGAAAAGATCTGCAAAACGAGACTCTGAACGACTGTAGATATCAGTAACAAAATCCAGCGTATCACGTCGCATGGCGTTACTGAGCTCGGCGGAAAAGTTAGGGAAAATGCTACGCGTTTTCTCGAGGCTTTCAATATTATCAATACCCAGCCATTGGGCGTAAAAGCTGCTCACGCTGTCAAGATAATTAGGGTGAGACAGTAATCGATCGACTTGCGCTTGATATACATCGGGGTTTGATAATTGGCCCGCTTTTGCTAAGTCGAGTAATACGCTGTCAGGTGTAAGATTCCACAAAAAGAACGATAAGCGGGTTGCGAGCTCGTAGTCGTTTAGATCGACTGTTGCACCGTTTAGGTAGGCCCCCAAGCTGCTATTGCCTTCGGCGCGATAAAGAAAATTGGGTGATTGCAGCATGTAAGCCACTAGACCGGCTACGGCGCCTTCTGTGCTGGATGCTGCTTTGAGCTCTGCATGTAACTCGCCGAGTTCGGTTTTTTCTTCAGCGCTGATGGGGCGGCGATACACCTGCAATGCAAGGTCGTCAATGTAGCGGCTTATGCAGGCTTCTGGGGTTCCAGATACGGGTTGAATGCGGATACCAGATATTGTCGGATCCGACACAACGGGGATAAATGATAAGTCTAATACACCATCGCTGACCTCGACATTAAAGATTTCGTTGTGCCCCGCGTTAGCGCCAACAGTGTTGAAAATGTCAAGATTATTCACAACGGCGTTATTTTCTGCGTGAACATTAAATATACGCTTGCCAGCGCCACCAACGTCACCGCCAATATAATAAATCTCGGCAAAGTGAAGAGTGATTTTATACGTGCCCGACGCTATGGGTACGGCATAGGAAAATTCAGCATTATGCCAGCGAGTTGTATTGTACAGTTCTTTAGCTGATGTGCCCTTAATGGGGACATCGACACTATATACATTACTGGTAGAAAAATATTTGTCAGGGATATAGTAATTTTGGCCTGGATCATAGTACTCGCCCCCGCCCGCGTTAATGTACAGTTTGTCACAACTTTTAGCGGCGAGGTCACTCTTGGCGAATTCTTTGCCTACATACTCAGCGGCTAGCATATATTGTTCAAAGGGGGCTTCACCTAAAGGCAATGCAATATTACCTTTAAATAGATCGGATATTCTCTCGTCTCCTGGCAGTGTAATGTTTGATGCTGAAAGCTCGACATTAAAAATATCTTTAACTGTATTGGCATATTGGGTAGAGCTTAAGCGTTGTAACGGTGTGCCTCCCACAGTCGAGACGCTGCAGTTAATGGGCTCGGGTAAGCGTTCCTCAACAAGCGTAAAGACTATTTTGTCGATGTTAACGGCCTGGCCAGAGTCAAGGCTCGCAATAATGTTGATAAGCGGGCGGGTGATGGTGAACTCTTTCTCGGCCTGAGAAAATGTTGAATTAAAATTACCTGAATTCAGGTTTGAAAAAGCGATGGTTTCGCCATTACTCTCAATATCTAAGTCACGATTTTCACCGCTGGCATAATGGACGACCATCGAATATCGGCCGGGAATAGCAAAGTTGATTTGATAAAACCCAATTTTGTTATCAAAACCGATATTCTCAACAAAATTAATGCCGTTGGTAGATACTGCGCGAATATGGCTCCCATCATTCGATTCAATCTTGCCTTCGAGTACGCCGTTCTCAGCCTCTAGGGTAACTGTATGTGCTTTGGGTGGCGGCAATCCATCGAACCCGTCGAAGTTTGCAAAGATATATTTGGCAATTTCTGATGCACAGCCTGCGTCACAACTGGTGGCGTTGGAGAAGGGCATGTCATCTCTTATTTTAGCGTGTAACAAGTCAGAGCTTGCACAGCTATCACAGCGCTCCGCTATTAAGGCATCGCCAGAGGTTACAGAATTTCCGGATGAGTCACCATGGCAAGCAAGGCAATGTTGATCGTAGAGCTTTTGGCCTTCGCTAATGATAAGGGGAATAGCGCAGCCGTTTGTATCGACTTTTACACCAACAGGGGTGTCATTACATAAATCTAAGGTATTAATGACGCCATCCATATCACTGTCTAGCTCTTCGATGCCATCTTGGTCAAGCCCTCCGCAGGATAATAAAGTCAAACATACAGCACCTAAAATAAATGCTTTAATTTTCTTGTTAACGTTTTTCATGAGCATCCACTTGATGAGCTTGGTGTTTTAGCGTCGCTTGTAAATCATATCCGCCACACCTGGTTATCAGAATATACAAAGAAAATATATAAATCTCACTGCTATATTTATTTTCATTTTAAGTAGAGAAGTATTATTTTCGGGTAATAAAACATCAATAAATTAATACTCAAAGTGACAATAAGATTACCCTATGACGGGTTAGTCTTTTTTTAATTGGGCTTAGTATACTGCTGGGATTTTTTTGAGTTGGGCCCGGATTACGGTATGGCTCGTTTTTGGAGGGTTCATAATAATAGGGGAAAATATAGGCCCTTAATCGCTAGACATGCCAAGGGCTAATGAAAAATGGGCGATAATTTTCGATCTGATGAGATTTGATTTTTGTGAACAAAAGCGCATTTCCTCAATGAGGCCTTAGGGGTATTGTGGCACTCAATTTAGCTAAATCGACTTAAATCTTTCGGTATGACAGTGAGGCTTAGTCGATCTCTTTTCATAAGCTGTCGTTGACGTAACCGATTTGGGGGGGAGTTGGTCGGTATAGGGCTCTGTAATTAATACTTGCCGTAAGGTTTGAGAGGGAAGATGGGTTCTGCTATTAACTGAAACATGGTCGTGTTTATTTTTGGCCGTTAGGGGGGGCGATAATGATAGCGAGGTGGCCCCTCAGTTAGGCGAACTATCCGTGTTGGTATTGTCTGCTCGACAATAAGTGACTACTGATCGTAAACCCTTGTGAAGGGAATATTTTTGGAGTGTTAAATCCGCATTCGCTCCATCTTTTTTCGGTTCATTTTTAGTTTTATGTCCCAATGCTGTAAGTATTTCAACAAAGCTCTCTGGGACTTTTATCACAAATTTACAATCAATTTTATTCTCGAACCATTATTTAATTTCACCGCATCCCTCTATTTGCGGTGCTTGTAGGGGTGCATATTATTCCCTGCACGATATGGGGCCCCATAAGCTGATGTGTCAAAATGTGGTTCTAACTGAGCTTTGTTTATATCGGTACTATTTATTGCCTGAAGCAGCGCTTCGTGTCACTGGGCATGACTTCTATGTTGAGAAAAGACGAAAGGTTCTTCAGTAGAAAGTAACCATTCAATCCTTTGTATTGGTTTTTTAATTAATATCACTTTGGACCGAGGAAATACTATGAACTGGAGGGAAAGCTATTCAATAGCCCGCCATGTAAAGTTTGTGACTCTGGCGCTGTTAGCGCTATTGACCGGATGTGGGGGTGACCCAATTACAGACCTACCTGTTAGCTCGTCCTTATCGAGTTTGAGTAGCTCTTCATTTTCAACTTCTACGAGTAGTGTTTTTTCCTCAAGCTCCAGCGGAAATAGTATGTCTGGGCCCGCATTTGAACGTGGTAAGGCGATTTATCATGACCCAGTTCAAAAGTGCGCCACGTGTCATGGCGTTAATGGCGGCGGCGGTATTAGCGGCCCCATTAATGTTGGTGCAGCTTGCGAGAATACTGACTGTAGCGATGCTTCTGCATTGACGGCCTACATCAGTGCCAGCATGCCTTTGGGCGATACCGGAATCTGTGTGGATGAGCCAGGCTCTACCTGCGCAAGCGACGTATCGGCGTATATCGTTGGTGCGTTCAATACCGGTGAAATAGACAATAACGATGCCGATGGCGACGGTGTACTAGATGGCGTTGATCAGTGCCCCAATACGCTAGCTGAAGACATTGCCTCAATTGATAGCACGGGTTGTAAAGCAGCGGGGACGACGCCGGTACCGACGGTTATATTTGCAGTGAATGCTGGCGGCGCGGCGTATACGGCAAAAGACGGCACGCAATACGGGGCAGATGCAGATCAGTATCACACGGCTTCGGGCCAGAGCGGTGATGTTAATACCGCTGTTGCAGGTACGGACGATGATGTGCTTTATGCGACTGAGCGTTTCGCGTCTACCGGTACGGCGGGCTTTGAGTATAAAATTCCACTAGTGAATGACAGCTACTCTGTGGAACTGCATTTTGCTGAGGTTTTCTTTACGGAGGCCGCAAAGCGCCAGTTTGATGTGAGTATCGAAGGTCAGCTCAAAATCAATGATCTCGATACCTTTGTTGCTGCCGGAGGCAACCTTGTTGCCCATACCTTGACGTTTGACGATATCGTTGTTGCTGATGGTGAGTTAACGATTAATTTTGTGTCCGTAATTGAAAACGCACAGGTGTCCGCAATTAAGGTCGTGGGTAATATCGGCGACAGTGATAATGACGGTGTTAGTAACCTTACCGATAACTGTCCTGGCACCTTGCCTGATGCGGTTGTTAATGCCAATGGTTGCAGTACTGCTCAGTTAGATAAAGATAATGACGGCATTCCAATTCCTCGGGACATTTGCCCTAATACTGCTGCCGAGCAAGTGCTGGATGTTGCGAGTAACGGATGTTCGTCTCAAGAGTTGGCGTTAGAGTGTAATGCCGATAATTTAGCGCGTCCGATTATTCGTCGCCTTAATGTGCGAGAGTATCAAAATACGGTACGCGAGCTATTTGGCCGAAATAATTTGAGTGCCGAAGGCTTGCCTGCGGATACTCGAAATAGCTGGAATTTTGATAATGATGGCTCTGAATTACGCTTCCTAAGTGATAGTGCTCAAGCATATTTGCGCGTGGCCGAAGCCGTTGCAGCGGATGTTTTTGCTGGAGGATCGCCATTTGCGAACTTGTGTCAAAACGTTAATGCTTCAGGCTGTGCTAATGCAGTTGCTGATGATTACCTACCACGTGTTTTCCGTCGGCCAATCAGTGAATTGAATAGCGAACGTGAGCGCTTTATTCAGCTTATGTTGTCGGAATCCAATGCGGCGCAAGGGGCGGAAAAAGCGGTTACAGCAAGTTTAATGTCGCCATCATTTTTGTTGATTCGCACAGATGAGTCGCAAACATTGGGTGATATTCATCGGCTTACACCCTACGAGCTTGCCGAGCGATTATCGTACTTCCTTTGGTCTTCTATGCCGGATGCTGAATTATTTCGCGTCGCGCAAAACGGCACGTTAACGCAGTCTGCTGCTTTGTTAGCGCAAGCACAGCGGATGATGGCGGACGCTAAACATTCCACATTTGCGACAACATTTTCGGCTCAGTGGCTCGCTTACGAGAAATTACCGAAAGAAATTCGCAGTAATTTTGGTAATGACTATAACGAGCAGCGTATGAATGACATGCTTGCGGAAACCAACCAATTTGTTGGTCATGTTTACAATAACAATTTACCGCCGAGTGAATTTATATTAGCCGATTACAGCTTCTTAACGCCCGATCTTGCGCAGCATTATGGCGCGACAGGTAATCCCGATAGCGAAGGGAAAACGGCGCTGCCAGAGGGGCGCCGCGGCATTCTTACTCAAGGTTCGATTCTTACTATTACCGGAGCAAACGGCGAAACCAACCCAATACAGCGTGGGGTTTATGTTGCGGATCACATTTTATGTACGCCATTACCGGATCCTCCTGCGGATATACCAACCTTGGATGATGTGGACCCGAACCTGTCCATTGCTGAGCGTCTAGCGGCGCATCGTACCAACCGAACGTGTGCAGCATGCCACGATATTATTGATCCGTTGGGTATGGGCTTAGAAAACTTCAACAGTATTGGCCAGTGGCGAACAACGTATGAAGAAGGTGATAGCGTCGAGTCCAGTGGTGTTATGCCTAGCGGCATTGCCTACAGTGGCCCAGCTGATTATGTCGATGCACTCAATGGCGATAAATTATTAGGTGCATGTTTTACCGAGAGAGTGGCGGCCTATGCCATCGGTGCTACGCACATTCGCTCGGGTTGTTTTTCCGATGCATTATCATCGACAGCCAAAATAGAGGCGTCTGGCACGCGCGACATTGTCCTGCAATTGATTAACAGTGATTTGTTTCGCGCACAAGCGAAGCAGGGAGATTCACAATGAAAAAATTGAAACTCAGTAGACGTCATGTACTTCGCGGTTTTGGTACTGCAATGGCACTTCCATTGCTTGAGGGTATGACCGATAGCACGGGTAAAGCATTCGCCGCCGACGGTGATCATCGTACACTATTGTATTATATGCCCAACGGCACATGGCAAGATCAGCGGGGTAAGCTTGCGAGCATCTTTAATGAAAAGCTTGACCCTATTCGCGATTACGTCTCAATTGTTGAGGATGTTTCGTTTAATGGTTTGGTCCGCGAAAACAACCATTATAAATTACCTTCAACCATCTATCGTGAAAAAGTAGGCGGCGGCGGTAATAATATTGATTCGGCAAGTTTTGATAATGTTATTGCCGATGCCCGCTTTGCAGACCTTCCGTATAAATCGGTGTCAATCAATTTACACCCATCCGATTATGTCCCGGGTGGTCATAGTAAGTTTGAGGCTAGCCACTTTTCGTATTTTGATAACGGCACCGCCAATAAAGCGTATAGCAACCCCAAAGAATTATTTGACTTGATATTCTCGGGTAGTAATCCGGTGGATAATAATCAAAATATTGGTGAGCGTGACGCTTACCAAAAGAGCATTCTTGATTACGTCGTTGCAGAGGCTAATCAGTTAAATGCAAAGCTGGGCGCTGAGGATCGCGCGCGTTTAGATGGTTACCTAACAAGTGTAAGGGAGCTAGAAGGGCGCTTGGGGCAGATTGGTCCTGCATGTGATTCTAGGGCGGCTGTTCCTGGTGGGCACCCGAGTTACCCGCCAACAGGAAATGGCGACTACCGTGAGCGATTGGGCTTGATGCAAGATATTATCGTGAAAGCCTTTCAGTGTAATATCACGGGAGTGTCGACATTTGCCTTGGGCGGTGAGCTGTGTAAAACCCAGCATACTTGGCTTGGCTTAGAGGGAATTGATAGCTGGCATGGTAACTCCCATTACACCGACAGTGGCTTTGATGGAAACCTGGCAACAGGCACGCGCGTCCAAAATATTAAGAAAATCATTTCGTGGCACTACGAGCAATTTACGGTATTTATGCAAAAGATGCAGGCTGTAACCGATCCGATGGGCGGTAATTTGTTGGACAATACTGCCGTGGCTTTTACCTCGGGCATGTCCCACGGTAATTCCCATACAACCAGCCAAATACCGATGGTGATTGCTGGTAAGGCCGGAGGGCTTTTGAAGCCCGGCGTTACGACCAATATTGGTAATAATTCCGGAGCAAATGTCTGGCTGACCTTAATGAATCTTTACGGTTTAAATCGTGGTAGTTGGGGTAACAGTAGCGGTGAAGTTGGAGATATAAAAAGTTAATAGCTGGATGAGTTCAACTCAGTGGTTATATTATTTTAATTAAAAAAAGATACTTTTTTAACTTACCCGCAAACAGCTTTTCATTCGTAAAAAGCTGTTTGCGGCCCGAAAGTTTCGCGACCACGCGCTGTAAAAATTCAAATTTTTTTACCCTCTTCGGATTAACTCTCTGTTTCTCCTGTAGCGCCTGTTGTGGCAAGTTTCAGCGAGTAACTTTAGGGGTTTAGGTTATTGTCAGCTTTATTTTTCTAATTGGCTCGGCGAGTCATTGATAAATGGATCACAAATACAGTAACAAATTTGAGACCTAATATTAATCGGGCCTTTCTAAAACCCTGCTGTGACGGTGGCTTCAGGGATTCATATTATTCATTGCACTATGTGGGCTCCCATAAGCTGATCCGTCAAAATGTGGTACTAATCGTATATTACTTGTAGGGGTACTATTGATTAAGCCTGAAGCAGCGTTTCGTGTGATCGGGCATAAATTAGTATGTTCCAAAAGACGAGAGGCTCTCTAATGAGGCACAATTTATCTTTTAAAAAGTTGTATATTATTTTTCTAAGTTTCAGCTTATTCGCATGCGCAGGGCAAGATGGTAGTAGCTCTTCGTCTTCAAATAGTTCCAGCTCATTACCGGGCTCTTCTGGTTCACTATCAAGCAGTTCTTTATCGAGTAGTCCACCTTCAAGCTCTTTACCCAGTAGTTCCTCTTCTAGCGGCATAGTGCTTCAGGGTTGCAGTGCGGAAATTGAAGCGGGAGAAGATACTTGGGGGGCGAAGTGCGTTGTTTGCCATGGCACACCGCGTGATGGAACAGAGATTTGGTCCGGTGGCCTAGGATCAATTAATTTATACGACAGTGATAATAACGGTTTCAAAAATCGTGACGGTGCACAAATAAACCAGTCACTTACAAATTTTATAAGCGACTGGATGCCAAATAAAGACGCCGCAAGCGTAAGCGACGACGAGGCCGATAATCTTGCTGCGTATGTAACGCATGAAGTCAACACCGATAAGGGGTGGTGCCCCGGCGATGAGTGGCCAGGTAGTCGATCGACTAATGGTTCATCCAGCTCTGCAGGTGATCTCGTTGGCGGCAGTGAAAAAGGCAAGCAGTATTACAATACACATTGCTTTGATTGTCATGGTGAACGTGGCGATGGCATCCACAAGCTGAATACCGCGAATATTAGCGCAACAACCGTTGTTAGCTTTATCGATGCCAACATGCCAGTGCTTAATCCACAAAATTGCGCTGGCGAATGTGCCGTCGAGGTGGCCAAGCACGTATTGACCTTCCCTGCATTAGCGCGGCCCGAACTTGATTGGGATATTCATAGTGAAGGTAGCCCCTCTAGGATTCGTAAGCTTTCTCAAAAACAGTTGGCCACCATGATGGAGTCACTTACGGGTATCGAGGTTGATATTAGTAAACTACCTGTTGATGCCCGCATTAAAGGTGAGACATTACTGCGCACGGCAGGTTTTGGCTACAACAAACAAGAAATCTCAAAACTTGATGTCTACTTTTATGAGTTCGCCAAAAACGCCGCCAATAGTGTGCGCAGTAATAGTGGCTGTAATCAAAGCGGTCAGGGGCAAAAAGATTGCCTTAATGGTTGGGCAAAAACCTTCATGTCGTCGGCTTATAACCGTAATTTAACTTCGGCCGAGAATGACGTCATAGGCTCAATTACCAACATTGCTGGCGAAAGTAATGATGATAATCAAGTCGTTGCTGAAATTTTATACTTCACTTTCAGTAGTCCATCGTTTTTATACTTTAGCCAACTCGGTGAAGACAATGCTAGCGGCATTAAGCGAAACCTTACGAATACACAAATCGCCGAGCGCCTGAGTTTGTTTTTAACCAACATGAAACCAGATGCACAATTACAGCAAGCGGCGGCTTCGGGTGCTTTGTCAAATTCTGCAGCGCGTGTACAGCATTTTGAGCGCCTGTGGAATAGTGATGCGGGCCGTAAAGCGCAATTTAATTTTATTCTAGACTGGGTCGGTGCCTCGGAATCTAAAGCGGGTTCAAAAGATGTCACGGTTATGGCCGACTTACCCGATGATTTTCCGAGTACGATTCAAAATAGCGCCATGTCGATGGTCTCGGGTGTATTGGGCTCTGACAATCCAACATTGAGTAATTTGTTAACTACAACAAATTACCTTAATGATGATTCCGTGCGCATGATTACCCAAGATAAAACCTTTGATGCTGGTGGCCCAATGATACCTGCCGACCAATGCAATACGACACAACAATGTAAGACTCTCTTCGGTGATACCGCAAACGACTGTTCCAATAGCGCCTCGGCGATGAGTGTTTGCATGTGTGGCAACCAGCGTTGCGATGTCGCATTCCCTAGTGGTGATGGTAGCAGCGAAACTCGTCAATTTGGTGATACAGCACTTACCTCTCGCCAAGGGTTATTGATGCATCCCTACGTGATTGCCGCACTGACTAAGACTGCAGGAGAGTCGCCGTTTAAAATTGGCATTGATATTAAGCAAACCTTGTTATGCGACGCTGTAAAAGAGCCGCCGGCCGGCGCTACGGAGCAAGCACTACAAGAAGCACCGGCTGGCAGCAGCCAAATAGAGGAGCTTCGCTACAAAACTAATGCCGGCACAGTCTGTTTGTCATGCCATTTACTCTTTAACGATATTGGTTTTGCCTTTATGCCTTTTGACCCGCTTGGTCGCTGGCAAAAAGAGGACTCCAATCTGATGGTGGAGTGGAATGATTTAGATGGCGACATTCCCACCTGGCGTCATGAAAAAGTCGTGTTTGACTCGCCGGCGGATCTTGCACAAATCTTTGCTACCGACCCGCAAGTTTTAGGCTGTTTGTCTCAAGCAACGGTTGAGTGGGCCCTTGGTCGTCAGTTGATCGCGCAAGACAGAGACTTTGCAATATCGGTCAACCAAACAGCAAAAAATACGGATGGCAATATTTACGAAATTTTTAAAGCCATTGTTTCTTCACCTGAATTTACGCAGGTGTTCACTGCGGAGGCTAACTAATGATTCTGCTAAAAAAACGCACACCGCTTACGCGTCGCAATGTCTTAAAAAATACAGCGGCGCTTGCCATCGCGGCACCCGCCTTCCGTATGATCGAAGATGTGCATGCGCAAGGTTCATCCCCCGCACGCATGATTAATTATTTTTCGTGTAACGGCCCAATGAATGAGTCGGGCCCTGCTAATTATGGTAACGACCGAACGAATGGCGACTTTCAGCTTAGTGATTGGTGGAAAGCCCTTGAAGTTCATAAGGATGTGGGAACATTTATTTCCCACTTAGCGCCGACAAACTCAGGCCCAGCGTCAATGATTGGGCACAGTGCTGGTGGGCAACAGTTTGATGGATTTTATGCGGATAACTATTCGGTTGACGGCCCCACGATTCATCATTTAATCGGCCAGTTTTTGGCTGCCGAAGGTCGCGCAGGTAAAGAACAATCTGTTGTTTGGGGGCTAGACGGCGGTAAGGGCGTGGGTCGCCATCCCTTTTCCACGGCACGTAACCGCGCGATTAACCCTGAAACCAACCCTCGCGATGCCTGGGCGCAGATATTTGCGGGCTTCACTGCGCCCAATGCAAACCCTGCCCAAATAGCGCTAGCTAAAGAACAAATGCAGCGTAAACAAAGCATGCTTGATGCGGTTAAGGATGATTGTAATCGCCTTAAAAATGCCTTGGGTAGCGAAGGCATGCAGGTGTTAGATGATCACTGTTCAAAAATACGGGAAATCGAGCTGAACATTCTAGATCAACTCGACAGTAACGCTCCGGTTGGCGGAAGCTGCGCGCGAATTGATCAGCCCGACGATACCGGTGATGTTAGCCGTAAGGCAACGCTCTTTAACGACCTTATTGTTGCGGTACTTTCTTGTGAGCTTACTCATGTTGTCGCTTTCCAAACAGCGGCGGCGGGTGGGCATATTAAAGTACCAGGTGCGAGCCGCGGCCATCACGCGTATACCCACGACGGTAATTCAAACACTAAATACAATGCGCTTAAATCCTGTCAGAATTTTTATTCGAATCAAATGGTCGATCTGGTAACAAAGCTTAAAAACACCAATGATGTTTTTGGTAAGCCGCTGATTGAATCCACCGCGGTTCTATGGAAATCAGAATTAGGGGGCTATACCAACGAAGGTAATATTCACCCTGAAAGTGGAATACCCGAGATGATATTTGGTGGTGGCTCTAAGTTTGCGCACAATAAATATATTCGCGGTGCTTCAGAAAATAGTGGTCGTGGCGGGCAGCAATTTGTCGAAGCCGGAAAGCAGGCAGCCCAAACCTTATTGGCCATGAAACACCATATGGGCATGATGGAGAATGAAGTTGGCGCACGAAAAAATCTAGAGGTGTGGGATAAGCTTTATTCTTAAGTTGAATTTGCAATATAAATTCATAATTTAAAAGGAGTTGTAAGGGCGGTGAACGGCTAGTGTGGCGTGCTAAATAGTTTATTTAGGGCGCCATAAAAATGCACTTTTTACGCGATGGCCGCGTCACCGTTTTTATTATACTTATCTGTAATTGCTTTCCGATCTTGTCTTCCTCTACGCATTAATCTAATAACGTATATCCCTATGCGCATGCAATGCCTAATGCGGGGTTTTCTGTCCCTATATGTAATTCTAATAATCTCCCCCTTGCAGATCCCTTCGCCTAACTTGATGATTTTAGTTGAGAGGCCGGTTTTTAAAGGTCTGCTGGTGCTTGCTTTACGTTGCTTGGGCTTGTGGGGTAGTTAAGGTGGGATTGAGTGTTGTCGTAGCTCACATTACTCAAGTTGAGGTTGGCCCATCTTGCTTTCAGGCATTATTAGAACCTTATTGTCTTAGCGAATAAATTAACAGTGAGTGCGCTATCAATCACAAAATTCAACATTACCTTGTCTGGCGTATTAACTTAGATTTTTCCTAAAGTGTACGGCTCATGGGGGTTCTTAGGTCCCTTTTTGCGTTTTATTAATATGGGTCGTCCCAAAAATGATTGTGCCTTTATGTGGCGCTACCCCGGAGATGTTGATGCAGTAAAATCAGATCGTGTTCTAACGTGTCTTGAAAAATATTTTCAATGGGCATCTCTAATTAACTCCTCGTTGGATTAGGTCGTTTGAAAAATGACCATAACGCTGGGCCGTAGTGTTGTTTTATATGAGTAACAATTATGAGTAAATACGATAAGATCTTCTCGATAAGAGGGTGTTTCAAAATCCTTTTTTTTAGCTCACTTGGATGGCTTTCTGCTTGCGGGGGTGAAGGTATTGGCGGGTCCTCATTAAGTTCGACAGTGTCGAGTGAGGCTTCATCGGCTGTGGCAATATCTAGCGAAAATTCATCCAGTTCTTTGGTTGCCTCGAGCAGCTCAAGTGAGGCGGCCGAGCTACAAGATAATGATCTTGATGGGGTTACTGATGCTAACGACTTATGCCCAGCGACGCCAAAAATTGATATTGCGAATGGGCTTATCGATAACTGGGGTTGCTCTCCATTCCAGGTCGGAGAAAGCAATTATCGTCAAAAGGGATGTTTTGGCTGCCACGGAGATAATGGTGATGGCGGGAGGGGAGGCCCCCTAAACTTAGGTGAAAGTTGCAGAAAAACTAATTGCTCTGATGTGGCTGAATTAGCGCCTTATATCGACAGAGCTATGCCTCTTAACCCTGGAGATTGTGTTGGTGATTGTGCGACAACGTTGGCCGTTTATATTGTAAGAGAATTTAATACTAATACAGGTACCGACTCTGATAATGATGGTATTCCTTCGCCTGCGGATTTATGCCCGAGCACGCCGGCAGTCGAAGCAAGTGCTGTTTCGACGGACTCGGAATCTTTAGGTTGCTCTATCAGTGATTTGAGCGTCGATAGCGACGGCGACACCGTGCCTGATTTTTCCGATAGATGCCCTAATACTGTAGCCGGTGAAGTGGTAGGAACTAGCGGTTGTAGTTTCACTACAAGCCTAGACATGAGCCCTTTATCTTCGCCGCAAATTAGGCTGCTAAAAAATGAATATATCGCCGTTATTAAAGGTGCATTCAATGAAGATGAGTTACCGAGTGTTGTCTTGCCTAGCGATAGCGACGACGGTGTTTTCACCAATAATGCCAAAGAAGACACTGTGGCCGATTACGAGCCATTCTTGATTTCGGCTGAAAGCTATGCAACTTATTTGGCTGGTAAAATAGCACCGACGTGTGATTTTAGTGCGAATACGGCTCAGTGTGTTAGCGATAAGTTGGTGGGGCCTATGTTAGGGCTATACCGAATGGCTTCTGCCCCACCACAAGATATTGGTGAGTTAGAAGCCATTATTACCGATATGTTGGCTAAAAATGCTACGCAACAAGTTGCGGTGTCTGCAGCTATTACTCGGATGTTAGTCGACGATCGCTTTTTGTTTCGCATTGAAGTGGGTGAAACAAGCATTAGCGGTAATACGTTAAGGCTTACTGATGTAGAAATGGCTAGCCGACTTTCCTTTTTATTAACAAGCATGTCTCCAGACGAAGCGCTAAAAAATGCGACTAATGGGCTGGCTACAAACCCGAACCTAATCGTAGCGCAAGGCGAGCGTTTAATGGATACGGCGGCGTTTGATCAAGTGGCTTGGCGCTTTATGGCTGAGTGGTTAGGTGTTGAAGTGAATAAACCCCCGTCAAACCCTCTTGTTACTGTTCCGCAAGGTGACCAATGCGATACCACCGCGCAATGCAAAACCCTTTTTGGTGATAACGCCAGTGATTGTAGTAATAGCGCTTCTGCTCAAAGTGTTTGCATGTGCGGTAACCAACGCTGTGATATGGGCATAGCGCCAGCGGAGCAGGGCTTAGGGCTTGAGGAATCGATGTATGAGGAAACTAAGCGTTTTGTAGAATATGTGCTCCAAAACGATAACGTGCCTTTTAGTGAATTGTTTTCGGCAAATTACAGCTTTTTAAATAACACAATGGCTGAAGCTTATGGTCTACCTGCGCCAGCACAAGATTGGCAGCAAGTGGTATTTCCGCCCGAGTCTAAACGCGGCGGCATTCTAACGCATGCCAGTTTTTTAACGGCGCACGCATCTGGTTTGAGAGATGTAAATTGGATTTATCGTGGTAATGCGGTTTATGAGCGGCTGCTTTGTGAGCATCTGCCGCCACCACCTATTGATGCTGCAGAGACTGAAGTAGAGAGTCGTGAAACTACGGCACCGTGCTCTAACTGCCATCAATTAGTGGATCCCATTGGGCGGTTGTTTGATGTTTACGATGAAAATGGAATGTTGAGAAACGATTCGGGCGCGGGATGGGTATCTATTGGTTCTGATCTTGATGGTAGTTACACCGGTGCGCCAGACTTCGCTAGTGCGTTAAGTACTAGCCCTTCTTTAACCAGTTGCGCTGTAAAAATGTGGTATCGCTTTGCTTTAGGGCGGCTGCCCAACGTGACCGAGGTGGAAAGCTTTAACAAGACACTTAATTCACTTGAGTCCACAGGATCATTAAAGTCAATGATCAAAACCTTCTTAAGTACTGGCTCGTTTCAATCGGTCTCTACCGAAGATAATTCTCAATCGTGCCAAGCGAGGTAGTCATGAAAAACTTTCACATACCCAATAAAAATAGAAAAGTATCGGTTACACGGCGCACTTTGTTACGGCAGTCAACTTTGACGGGTGCGAGTTTAATTGCTTCTCAAGCTTTTGTTAGTCGCGCACTGGGGCAGACAAGTTGCAGCAATAAACCCAAGAGGTTATTGATATGGTATTGGCCTGAGGGTGCTGCGCAGCAGGCGTTTTGGCCGGGCAGTGGCCCAGGGGCGCTCGATATTAATATGGGGGCAACGGTAGGTTTTGGTGGCGGTGCTACACCTGCGAGCAGGGGTGATTCTATTTCCCAGTATCGCAGTAGTGAGATGGGTACTTACTGCTTACAGCCGCTTAAAGCACACGAAAAAGATATTACGCTTATTAGTGGCTTTCGAAATGATGGACCTGGCCATTCAGATCCACATCAAACCGTGGTGCAAAGCGCGCTTACGGGGGGGAACCCTAATGGTAATAGTTTGGATCAGCACCTTGGGCCTATTTTGCAAGGCAGCTCGCCTTACAGTTCTATTATTAGCTCTTGTTATGGTGAGCATACGCGCCAGGGGATTAGTACGGCTTATACTTGCCCGATCAGAATCAATGGTGGGGCGGCTAATTTATCGTGGAACCCTGTAACCACTTATAAACAAATATTTCCCGATGGTATTAATAGCACTTTAACGGGTGGGCCAAATCACGCGCTTGAATCAAGAGCTAATATTCTGAGTGCTGTTGCAAGCAGGTTGGAGGCCGTTAAATGTTTAGGCGGCATTGAAGCGCAGCTAAGGATGGAGTCGTATCTTGAATCTTTTGAAAAAATAGAAAGGACGACTGAAAGTCTTTTGGCTGAGCAGTCGGGCGGGCAACCCATTGACGTATCGGTAGATATGAATAGTGATTGGTTGAACATCAATAACAACAACAAGTATTGGCACAATAAAGATAATTTCGTAAAAATGCAGCAGATTCAAATGGATACTGCGGTAGCGGCATTTGCATTGGATCGTACGCGTGTTTCTTTTATGCAGACAAGTGCGTCTGGTATTTGGCAGGGAATCAGTGGTGATCATTATAAAACGGCGGGCATTCGAACGGAGGGCGCCGTGCAGGATCATCATCTAGGCCATGAGAATAATGGTGACAGACGTCGAGATCAGGCGCGCGTTTTTAGATGGGCCTATTCTCAACTCGATTATTTGATTCGTCGGTTAAAAGAAGTGCCTGATTCTGATGGAGGCAGTCTTTTTGATAATACCTTGATTTTAACGGCGAGTGAGTTTGGGATGTACAATCATCGCCATAATGATCTGCCCTATATGTTAATTGGAAACCCCTGCGGGAATCTTAAAAAAGGTGTTTATTTGGATGCCTATAGAAACGGACATAGAAAGCATAACGACTTGCTTTTGGGTGTTTGCCGCTTGATGGGTTACGAAGGGGATTTTGGTAATTCAGATACGCCATATACGGATATGTTTACTTAGGCATTGTATGTGTTTAATCAGCAGGCCAGCAGGCCTGCTTTTACATTGGCGTTTTTAGCCAGCCATTTCATGGGGCTCATCGCTACCGTTCAAGCTCTTATTAATCTTCCAGCTCATTAGCTGACCCTACCCTGTGGTGATCGAATACAGTCTGAAGAGGCCAATTTCGTGGGGCAGCGGCGCCACTTTAAATTAAAGCGCAATTATTGGATCTGTATTTTTTGTCTGTATGCCTATTTTGGTTATTGCTGAGTTTAAGCATATTGGGCTTAAGTAATACGCGGTAATGAATTCATAAAAAAATCCATCTACCTTTAAGTCTGATAGGTAATGTTCTAAGCTTGAATCTTATGGGCAAGAATGGAATATTTCATCCGCTAAGACTTGATTCGAGGTCCTTACCTTCGTAGCTCGAAGAGTTACACGCTAGGGTAACTCTCCCTTGCCCCTTAGGCGGCGCCAGCCTTATAAGATAAAGGAATATTCAGGTTCTTGTAGTAAGGAATCTTCATGCCGGATGCTATCCGTGCTGGATGTGTTTGGGGTGTTGGTTAAAATAATTTAGATTGCGTAGTCTATAAAGTCGTATCTGTCACGCATTATGAGGTAAGTGTTCTAACGGTTGTGTAAAAGCCAATAACCAATTGCATTAGATCTTGGGTAAAAATTGCAAAATAGAGATCTGTGAATTATTGTAATATATTGAATTATGCTGTCGAAAGTTTACAAAAAACTATGGGTTCCTCTTTTAACATCAATGATATTATCCTAGTTCTGGCATTGGCCGGATGCTTTCTGATTACAGCCTTTTCGCAGCTTATCCCCAGCCGAAGGAAGTTGGTCTCTGATCTATTAACAGCCTATTTCCTGTGTTTATTTTTCTATTTGCTGGGGCTAGAACTGCTTTGGAATAATGGTTTGTCTGATCTTAGACAGGCTGTGTCACCTCTGGTAGTGATTCTTGCTGTTACCCCTAGTTTACTTGTAGGTCCTTTTCAGTTGGCCTATTTACACTCTTATGTAAATAAAGATTTCTCTTTGCGGCGCAGGCATTGGATTCATTTGATGCCAGCGCTGCTTCTGCCGTTACTCATGTTAATTTTTGGTATGAGGAGTTCGGATCTGTTGCCAGAATTTTCTGGCGCACCAGTTGACGTGTTTATTTGGACACTGTTAAAAGCTTATCCTCTTGGGTATTCATTAGTCGGAATTTATGTGTTTATTGATAATCGAAAATTCACAAATCTAGATAGCCATAGTGAGTTCGCCATAGGGTTATGGTTGGCGACTTTAGTTTTTGGTTTCACCATCTATTGGGCTTGGGTGATGCTTGTGCATGTGTTGGGTTTACTGGGTAGCCTCGATATCAATCTGTTAAATTCTTTGGGCGCAATAGGTAACTACATTTGTTTTGCGTTGATTGTAGCGCTCCTTAATATGGCTCTTGTCTATGTCTTTAAAGTTATTAAAAAAGGCGTAAAGCAAAAGAATGTAAGTAATCCGGTTCGTGTTCCCTCTGGTTGTATCTCAAAAATTGAAGGGGCTATTTTATCGGATAAATTATATAGAAATAAAAATCTTACTTTAGACGATTTTTCAAAAGTTGTGGGGCACCCTAAGAAAGTGGTTTCAGCGGCTATTAAAGATAATTTTCAGATGAATTTTAATCAGTTCGTGAATAGATACAGAATAGCAGATGCCAAAGAAATGCTTGATTCGGTTGAGTTTCAAGAGATCACAATTGCAGAGATATATTACAAAGCTGGCTTTAATAGTAAGTCAGCCTTTCAGCGAATATTTAGAGAATCTGAGGAAATGTCGCCGTCAGAATATCGCTTACGTGTTGTTAAGGGACGAGGCAGTAATAGTTTATCCAATTAGGCGAAGAGATGGGCTTTCTTCTCGAGGCGCTTAAAGGGGTGCGAATTCGTAGGGTTTCGGCTAAGGGGGGGGCATTAAATAACTTCCCGTTTTTGAATTCCTGGGTGCACGCTTGCCTTCGTTAAA
>NZ_CEXWTU010000057.1:0-23470 GCF_982758155.1 Marinagarivorans sp.
GGTTCGAAATAATGTTCACCCAAAAGGCGAATTGATTTTTTTCTGGGCATTCAAGTGTCAGGAACGCTTGCATAGCGCCCAAGGATGGCTTGAGCGGCCCAGAAAATAATCAGTTTGCCGGCCTATTTGTGCATTGTTGAATAGTTACAATTTATAAATTAAAACTACCCATTTAGATGGCCTAGCATCGCTTGCCGCTTTTTGGTGTTTGCCAGCAAGCGACTAAAAACTCAGGCCGCCGTTATTGACTCACATGAAAAAAATCGAAATCGGCATAACCGCCACTACTTTTCGAACCAAAATTAAATAGCGCAAACCGGTAACCCATAAAGTGCGCTAGGTCATAAGACATCTGTAGCGTGTTACCAATGTCTCGCCAGGTGGTGCCATCCAAGCTGTAGGCAAATGTGGCATCGTCCACTTGGTTGCGAAAATCGCCGTGTACGCGCAAGTAAACGAGGTCAGTATCCAGAGGCACCCTTTCCACCTCCTGCGGCATACCCGTCTGGGCGTTAACCATAGTTACAGCGCGATTACTGCCGTTTTGGGTTACCCCCACAAATCCATATTTCGACTGTAAAGCACCAATACCCGCGGTATCGCCATCTTTTAGGCCACTCACATCGATGGCGACAACGCCTGTACTCGTCGGCCCGAACATGCGTTGCGTTAACGTATTACGCGTTGCGGTAAAACTACTGTCGGTACGTGTATTGGTAATTCGTAAATAACCTGGACGCTCGGAAAGCGACCAACCCGCAGGGTCGGGGTTATGGTTCCACTGCCACACCAAATCTAACGGGCTAGTCGAAAATTCATCGGAACGCACAATGCCCTGCATGCCTTTATCTTCAACTTCAAAACCGAGTGTTTGCGGTGCTTTTCCGTCCACGCCAACCACCGGCCAATCATCCTGCCAAGTTACTGGGACTAACCAAGGAATTCGGCCAACAGCCCCACTATCGCGAAATGCATACAAGTACCAATCGCCTTCGGCTGTGCTTATGTATTGGCCTTGCGCTACGCCGCGATCTTGTAAAGCGACCCGTCCTTCATAGGGACCGGTAATTGATTTCGAACGATGAATAATTTGTGTGCGGGAGGATCCAGAAGGCCAGCAAATATTGGAAACGTAATACCAGCCATTAATTTTTTGTATCTGCGTGCCCTCTGCCGTGAGGATAAAATTCGAGCCCGCCACCGAAGAAGCTTTGGTGATAATTTGCTGATTCACGCCACCGGCTTTAACGCCGGTAAAATCGTCATTAATTTCAACTAAACGAATATCATCGTGGCCATAAGCCAAATAATTACGGCCGTCATCGTCCAACAAAAGCGAAGCATCGTGATACAAAGCGGGAAGGACAGTTTGAGTCCAGCTGCCCCCTTCAATATTATTGGTGCGCCAGATATAGGTTCGGTTTGTGGTGTAAGAAAACGATGTAACGTAAAAAGTGCCATCTTTATAATTTATGCTGCTAGCCCATGTCCCACGGCTGTAAGCGTTAGCGCCATTCATATTCAGTGCGTTGTTATTTGAATCCAGTGCCGTGTGGGCGTAGTTAACAACCTCCCAATTCACCAAGTCTGTTGATTTCATGATCGGCACGCCCGGATTCAAATGCATGGTGGTGCTGCTCATGTAATACACATCACCAACCCGCACAACGGACATATCAGGCACATCCGCCCAGATATTAGGGTTGCCCGCCTCCACCGTTGGATACTCGGGTTCCTCTAGCTCGCCATTGTCTGAATACACCGCAAATCCAGACAAAGTGGCGTTGTCCACACTGGGGCTTAGGGTTATTGTCAGGCTGCCATCGGCAACAGCAATATCGTTTACGGCTTGCGTGAAAGCGGCATCGTGACCAACACGTTCGAATACATCTAAATCGATGAGAACCGCCTGCCCCTCGACCGTTACGTTAAAGACTCTTGCCCCTTCGGCGTTGTGAAAAAGCTCGCTGAAGTAAAGCCGCACACTGTATTGCGCATCAGAAACCGGTACCTCATAGGCATAGTCGCCATAGCGCTCTGATTGGAAAACGGCATCGCCTTCGGTGCCGGAGATAGCATCACCACTGGCGTACACCCCACCTCCGCGTGCGAATTTATCGGCGTCGAACTCAACGCCATCAACCAATGCACTTTGGCCCCCGGCGTTTACCGCAACCACCAAACGCGCCGCCGTTACACCCTCGCTCGAACTATTAAATGATGCGCTCTTGGATGAATCAGATGAGAGGCTGGATGGCACGCTGCTAGTTGACGAACTGTTAGAGGCGCTGGAAGAACTGCCTTCAGGCTGCCCATTACCGCTGCAGGCCACAAGTACCCATGTCATCAATGGCAGGGTGACTAATGTCAAAATATTACTTGTGCGTTTTACTGACATATTTATTCCCAATTGAATCTCTGTAACAAAAATAGGTGCGCTAAAAAAGCCGGTTATCGCAGCCAGGCATTGGTACCCATCGCGCCATCGCCAGCCTGTGGCGCAGAAATACAGGCACAGCCAAAGGCGCACCAGCGCACGGGGTGTTCTTCAGGTAAAAATAAGAGGGGCAAACGGCCCGATGTTTTAAGGCCGCCGCGCAAAGCCTGCAGACACAGGCGTATCAATTAAAACCTAAGGTGGGGTGTTAATAACCCGCCGCCTAATGCGATAAAGAACCGGGAATACCAGCAGCAACCACAAATACGACACAGCACCCGCCACAACGCTGGAGCCGGAAGAAGAACTAGTTGCAGAGCTAGTGACAGAACTCGATGATGTAGAAGCCATTGAAGAAAGGGATGAAGCACTAGATGACGAAGGTGAGCTACTTGATGATGGAGGGGTACCGTCTAATTTGACCAAGATTCCGCTCAAAGAACCATTGTCGATTTCAGTAGAAACGGTGATATCGAGGAAACCATCGGTTACCGCTATATTGAATACCGGTGGCGTATAAGCCGTGTCGTGCCCTACTTCGCTGAACAGGTCAATATTAGTCAAAACGGGCTGCCCTTCAATTTCAACACTAAACTGCCGGCCACCGACTGCTTCATGAAACAATTCGGCAAAGTGCAGGGTCACGCTATAGTTTCCCGTATCAACCGGAATTTGATAACTGAAATCGCCGAAGCGTTCGCTGTTAAAAACCTTAGAATTCGCAGCATCCATAATGGTGTCGGTAACGGCATACACCGTGCCGTTAGTGAAGCGCACATCAGGCTGGTAAAACACATTATTGTGGTAGTCGCCCGTAGCGCCGCCCACGTTAATAGCCGCGATAACGTCTTGCCCGTTCAACGGTTCAAAACCACGGGTGCCGGCTTCCGTCACTTTACAGGTCTCGCCCCATTCAACGCCCCAGCCATCGCGATCACTATCTGAGCCCATGTCACAACAGACCGGGTTGCCCTCGGTAGTACCGCAATCTTCCGGCTCGCCTGTCACCTCATACCAGTTGAAATTCAAACGACCCTTGGCTCGGAAATACACATTGTGAACGCCTGAAACCCCAGTAAGTGCGGCTGTTACGGTACGAAACGTATTCAAGCCGCCTGTAGCGGGCACTTGCACGGTACCGATAAGGTCGCCCGTTTCACTGCCGGTTCTCATTTCAAGCGTGGTAGCCGAATTCGCCGCAACATGGACTTCAATAATGTTGGCCCCGGTCTGAAAATCCATTTTAGAGACGCGGTACCAGTCGTTATTATCCATTTGCACGTGCATGGAGCCGTCACTGTTGCGCTCGGTTTCGATACCCGACTGGCCGTCAAAAATCTCGGCTTCGGTTTTACCAAAAGGGTCGAAATTCTGAATTTGCGCAACGCCTTCACGGGTGGGCGTAACGCGGTTTATCGCGCTGCCGCTATAGGTAAGGTAGTCCACGTTCATAGAGCGCTGGTAAATACTGCCTCTGCCATTACCAGGTCCGCTAGACCACACAGTTTGGTTATGATAAAAGGCGTAAGACTGCCCTTTGTAATCAATAAACGAGTGGTGATTGTTGCCGTTGTAATTATCCCAAGGCTGCGGGATTACCGTGCCCTGGTGGGTGTAGCCCGTCATGGGATTATTACTGGTCATGTATTCGATGGTCGGCGCGCCGCCGGTGTAGTCTTTCGAGTAGGTAAAGTAGTAAACACCATTGCGCTTATGAATATAGGAAGCCTCGAAGAAGTTAGGCGCATCCACTGTAACCGCCGGCCCATCTGGCCCTAGGAGGTCATCAGTCAACTTCACAATACGCGCCTGCCCCGGTCCGCCGCCACCAAAGGTTACGTAAACAGAATTATCGTCATCCACAAGCACGCCCGGATCAAAAAGCCACTGAACGTTGGCGTTTTCCGTATTCCGAGAGCTAATTACGGCAGAACCTTTAATATCTACATAGGGCCCTTCTGGATGGTCTGCTACTAAAATGCCGAGGCCAGAAGTGACATTAGGGAAAATCAGATAAAATTTACCGTCGCGCTCAAACATATCAGGCGCATATGCGCCGAACGCCCATGTTGTATGGCTTTTTGTACCGAAGATAATGCCGTGATCCTGCCAGTTGACCATATCGTCGCTGGACCACAGGAAATAGTCCTGCAGTTCGCCATAAGAAGTGGATCCATCGGGGTCGTGAGTGGTAATCACATAAACGCGATCGTTAAATACGCGTGCCGAAGGGTCGGCCGTGTAAACATGAGAAACCAAAGGGTTGTCGGCACTGGCTACAGCGGCCAACCCCGTGATGAGGCTTGCGAATGCCCCGTACCCAAAACACTTAGCCGCCTTTGCGATTAATCCAGATTTATGCGTATTATTAATCATATGGATCCACTCTCATTATTCTTATAAATGACCGACAACCATCGTTTGCCGGCAATCCAAGCCAACACCCTTGGGTAGTAGAAAAGTAACAATTAATGCATACAAAAATAACCTAAATATGGATGTTTTAACCAAAGAGGCAGATTTTTATACTTTTAGAGTCTAATATTTAAAGCGCAGGCTAAATTTCGGTGTTTAATTGTGAACGCTATCACGCAAATATTTTGGGCATATATGCTTGTAAACATTGATAGCAAAGGGGTTATCACAGCGACGATAAGGAGATGAGACGTTTAATAGGGGATGAGACATTCGCTGAGACTTCTTAGAAATGAAGTCCCACAGCTATGCAAAAAAAGGCTATTCAACCGTCGCTAAAATTTTCCTAAGGCGCTAGGCTGAGCAATAATGTCTAGATCAATTGAACAATATCGGTACTAAACGCTAACCTAAGTAAACGCCGGAATAGTCACAAAAAAAACAAACGGTCGATTTAAACGATGGGCCGAAAAATACAATCCATCGATGATTACCCTCACTTTTATTGTCGCCTTTATTACACTATCGCAAAAACGTGCAAGGGAGCTTCCATTGCGGTGCTTGCATTAGGGGCGAGGCAATAATAGTTTGTCCAATTAGGCGAAGAGATCGGCTTTCTTATCGAGGCGCTCGAAGGGGCGCATGCCGGGGCATGTAACGCTTTGAGCAACGAAGGTAAGAATGTCGAGATCAAGCATTAGTGGATGAAATATTGTTTCCTCGTCCCTTACGGTAAAGGGCGAAAATAATTTATTAATAATTCAAATAAAAATATAACGATAATAAAAACCTATGCACACTTTTTATAGAGATACCATTAGCCTAGTACTGATTTTAATGCTAGCTACAATAGTGGGCGTTTACCTGGGCTACAGCAGTTCTCACGTAAAAACCTCTCTGACACCGCTAGCCCTTTCAGACATACAGTGGTGGCCCTTTATTGAAGCAAAGGATCAGGCTCAAGGCGCAAGCTTAACGGTAACAAGCTTAAGCGACGTCATCGACTACCAGCTTTTTCTACCCGAGAAACAAGCTACCCCCTACACAGCCTATACCTTTCAATTTGGCAATAAGGGCGACCATTCGACACAGTTTGACTTGAGCGCCTACGACAGCATTAACTTTAGCATTGCCTGCGCCCCGCAAAACGTATTGCTATTTAACCTTTTCACCCACGATAAAGTCACACAACAAGGCGACCCTGATAGCCAACGGACTAATTCAATTTTTCTATCCTGCGATTCCAGCTGGAAAGCCATGGAGGTCGGGGTGAAGACGCTAGATACCCCCGACTGGTGGATAAACAAGTTTGGCCTGGAGCTTTCTGACGATTACTACGACTTAACCCGCGCCTACCGCTTCAGTATTGTGAATTCCCTGCAAAGCCCAAGGGGCATAACATCACACGTTAGGGTAAAGGATGTGGAACTAAGGGGAAGAAAGTACGGTTACTTGTATGCCAGCCTTTTACTGGTAGCGATGAGTTGGGCCGGCGCTATTTTCTATATTTCACGGCGTTACTTTAACCACCTTATTTTAGATGTTAAGAAAAAAGTTAAGGGCGACAAGCAGATTATCGCCTATAAAGAGCTAACTATTACGCCACAAAAAAACAAAGAGACAAGCGACGTACTACGTTTTATGGCCACACGATACGCCGATGGGGAATTAAGCTTAGAATCGGCCTGCAAAGAACTAGGCATTAACCGCACCAAAATTAACGACATACTGCGTGCAGAACTAGACCTCACCTTCAACACTTATTTGAATAAACTGCGCATTACCGAAGCGGCACGACTTTTAACCGAAAATAAATGTGCGGCGATTGCAGAAATTGCTTACGCGGTGGGCTATAACAACGTGTCTTATTTTAGTAAGTTATTTAAGGCTGAATACAACTGCACACCAAAAACATTCAAGCAGCTTTATAGTGAAGAGCAATAAAAACACCGCTGACATATACGAAGCTAACATCTTCGAATTAGGGGCTGGGAAGTCGCAGAGGCTATACCCAGCAGTAGCCCTAGACTATTGCCTCGCTCATTAAGTCTCAACAGATTCAGAGTTTCGCATGGCTTTATAGGTTTTGGGCGTGCACGTGTATTCATCTTTGAACAATTTATTAAAATAAGACACATTTTTATAGCCAACGGAATAGGCAATTTCAGCTACGTTCGCGCTATCGCTTTCAGCTAATAATCGTGCAGCTTCCAACAACCGAAGCTTATTCAAATAAGCGCTAAACGTTAAGCCGGAAGCCTCTTTAAGCACTGTATTAATTTTAATTCGGTTAACCCCCAATACCGACACCGCCAAATCCACACTAAGATTAGGATCTGCATACTCTGAAGACATATAGGCCAGTACGGCACTTTTGTTTTTGTCGCCCTGCGATTCCAACGACAATTCTCTTTGCACATAAAATTGCTCATCGGTCTTAGATTTTTCACCTAAAACAATCCTCAAGGCTTGCGTGTATCCCCTGAATAGCCAAAAAATAAAGCCACTCCAAAGCAATGCAAAAACTATGGCCATACACACAAGCCAAGCCCATATTCGGCCTTGAATGGCCAAACCCTCAATCCTAACCTGCGACATCTTCTGCAAAGGGCTCTGCGCAGAAATACCAAAATTAAAATGGGTCGACTTTTGTAGCGAGTAGGAACGACTAGAGAGATCGACACTAAAATCGCGTAACCACCAATCGGGGACTTCTAAATGGTGAATATCAATCGACACAAGACTTGCCAGAGGGTTACACGCGAAATGCGCCATTGCCGGACGATGGCTTATGGCTGAGTTAGGCTTAGTAATTAAAGGGTCTAGTGTGCTAATCGTGAATGTTAGGGTGTTGGCTAAATTACAGGTAGCCATAAATGAAATGGTTTTATATTTCGAAAGGTCCACAAAAGCGACGTCAGATTCTGGCAAAGTCAGCGTCAAGGCGACTCCTGCATAAGGTCCGTCATCACTGGGGTAAAGCATGTAGCTGTAATCAAGCAAAGCATCGGCTTCGTTAATCACCGCTGTCGAACGGCCAGTTAACTGGCCATCCGAGTGCGCCGAGGCACTCCAAGGCAGCTCACTCTGCGCCAGCGGAAAAAATTGATGCTTAACATAAGATTGCGGAATACACACCGCAGCAACAATGATTGAAAGCAATAATAAAGCCGAAAACACCGCAACGGCTTTTCGATAAAATTCTGACATTAAACGTATGTCCCATCAGACTTGAATAGATAAAGGTTACATGTGATGCAACCACGGCGCTCGACCCTAGTTATAATTTAGACTATATCCATCAACCCATAAGTCGCAAAGAATGACCCTGCCGCCAACCGAGGGAGTTTAACGCAAAAGCGAGCAAGCCGAAATCGACAGGGTCGAAATTTTAACACAAGCAGTATTCATTTTTTGGGGATAACGACTGAGTGCCATAGCAAAGAAAGCTGGTACTGCGGCCGGTCAAATGTCCATGGGGCTGGTTTGATGCGGTCGACGTGCTGCTTCAGGAATAACTGGGCGCCCCTCCGAGCTTGCGCTCTCACTACCTTTTTGCTTGGGATCAAAGACGGTATTGGTTGAAAGCAGTACCTATAAAAATGCCTAGATGAGGATACTAGCCTGATGCGGCAGATGTCTATATTAAGTAATTTAGGTATAGTTATAGGTATAGTCAGTTTGGTCTATATGTAGGCATATTCCTATATGTGACCATGGTAGTGAATCAAATGTTAAGTTTTAATTTGGTGTGTCGATGAAAGGTTTTTTAGTTGCATCTGCGTTACTGCTGATCACGCTGGCAGTTAGGATATGGGATACTCCGACTCCTGAGGAGTTGGCGACGAGAATAGCTGAATTAGAGAAAAGAAGTCTTCCTGTAATGCTTTCCGATACCGTAAGGCTAGAAGAGCACTATGCATCTGGTAATGAGGTCTTCATATCTTATACCCTGACAGATATGGAAGAAGGTTGCTACGCAGAGTGCGAGCACGAATACCACTTATTGGAAAATGCAAAGTTCAATCTATGTAACACTCGGGCATCACTATCAAACATGAAAAAAGGTGTTGTTTTCACCTTTAAGTATTATGACAATAACGGCGCTATTATGGCTCAAGAAACGATGAAAGCCGCCGACTGCACTTAAAAAACTTAACCAAGCCATCATGCTGACAGCTTTTCCGTTGCTTAATTTTGCGGCGAAAATGACTGCCACAAAAATAAACAACTACAAAGCTGCTGCATATAGCGGCGTTATAATTTCTCGGGAGTCGCCTGTGGAAAAATACGAAAATTCATATTTTGGAATTGCAGTCGAGTTTCCAGAAAAGTGGAGACATTTTTATTGGGGAAATCGGCGTCCGGGGACATCTTTAAAAAATCCGCAAAGGCATCAAACTTCAAATGATGATCCACCAGACGAAATACAAACAGAGAAACAACTATTCTCATCATTTTCAAGAATTAAGGAAAGTCCTTCAATTATGTCTTCAGCATTTGATTTGGCTGTATATTGGAGACCAGATGGTTATGAACATTCGGCTGAAATGGTAAAAAGAGAGTGCGAGATAAATAGAACAATTGGCGATTATTGTGTGCTCGGTAATAATGGGTCGTATATTCTTCTTGAGGAAGACTGTGAAAAATTTGTTCTAAGACGGAAGTTTATTGCATGGGAAGTTAGAGATGGACTCTGGTTAAATGCCATGGTCTCGGGCGACTCAAAAGAAAATTTTGATATCTCTGAGAATGTCTTCAATGGCATGACTCAGCTATAAAATTCTAACAATCGCAGTCTGTCGGAACGCCTTTCCGTTCCTTCGTCACTACAAGTCGTCCGCAAATTTGGGCGTTATTACATATGAACCGAAGGAATGAATAATGAGAACACTAATGCTACTCTTATCCACTTTGTTAGCGCCGCATTTATTTGCATTAGAGATTTCAGATCCAAAGATTATCGCAATGGCCAGCGAAGGTGCGCCGAATAATGTAACGTCAAGCGCAACAATAATGAAATTTGTAAGCGGTGAATTCCAAATTATCAGAAAGGGAGATAACAACTTCACTTGTATGGTGATAAGTGACCCTCAAGGCAGATATGAACCATCGTGTTTCAACGATGAGGCAATGAATTCAGTTTTTCCTACTTACCAATTTCAAATGAAGCACCTATATCTAGGTAAATCACATGACGTGGTAAATGAATTAATTGAAGACGAGTTTAAAAAAGGTAATTTACCTACTGCCGATCATGGGTCTTTGGTTTATATGATGTCTCCTAACAATAAGTGGTTTAATGCTGACATTAACAAATTGCAACCAACGCCAGTTCATCAAATGTACTATTACCCCAAGCTTCCAGAAAAAACGTTTTCGCTTTCCAGTAAAGGCGTTTTTATGTGGCAAGGGTATCCACACCTAACAGCCCTTATTGTAGTTGTTGAAGAAAGTAAGCCATAACCAAGCCATCATGCAGACAGCTATTCCGCCGCTCGGTTTTGTACTCTTAAAAAAGCTAGCGTAAAACCGATCAACGACATAGCGGCATCTTATAGCGGCGTAATGTGCAATAATTTTCGAATCCGCTAAAACATTATGTGTTAAACGAGATTAAGAAGAGGATAGCTAGATGAAGATAATGTATAGAGTAGCGCTGACTGTTGTTTGCTTTTTCGCCGCGATAGCTTGTTATAGTTTCGGTATTCCGGCGGGCGGCATTGTGTTTCTCGTTTTGGGGTTAGTTTTTGAAGGGCTGTTTTGGACGGGTATATTCGGTAAAAAGAAAAGAGCGTCGAGTTAAGTAAAAAGTTTATTCCTATACTACAAATACAATAATGCAGGACAGGCACTCTAAAGAATAGCTGAGGAGTCAGATAGTTTTAGGCTTGGCGTTCTTTATACCTTATGTAGTGATTTGACGAGTGCCTGTCCACGATTACCTATGGGGGCGCAGAGACACTGAAACTTTACCTACGGCTGACTGTGCCCGCCCGCATGTAGCTTTTACTGGGTTGTGGGTGATAGGGGGTGCGGATTTGGAATGTAAAACCGTCTCTTTGGTGAAAGCGGATATAGATCGGCTATGCCGAGCTGTGAATAACTGAAGGGGTAAGCTCTATGGATATAGGTTCCGGAATATCAGTGAATGATATTCACTCAAAACTGAATGCTACTGATGTCACTAAAGTGGTGATGATCGAAACAGAAGCAGATATAGCGAAGGAAGTCGAAGCATGCGCTAGAAGATGTGCGAGCTTGGCTGTATGCGGGGGGCGGGGCGCGATGGGGGGGCAGCAGTTTTTGCATGCCGCTGCGCTCATTGATATGAGTGAATATAATGATGTCCGAAAGTTCGACCCTGTTGTTGGCCGCATCTCTGTTCAATCCGGAATCACATGGACAAAATTGTGTGATTTTTTGATCGTGCAGTCCCCTTATGCGGGAATTCAGTGGGGAATTAATCAAAAGCAAACTGGCGCCGACTTTATGAGTATTGGCGGCAGCGTATCAGCAAATGCTCACGGCCGAGGATTGAGGTTTTCTCCTATCGTACAGGATGTAGTTGATTTTACAATTGTCCAATCTGATGGTGCTGTAACTTTTTGTAGTCGCACGCATAATCACGAGCTGTTTTCATTGGTTGTCGGTGGTTATGGTCTTTTTGGGGTGATTTCAGAAGTGACTTTACAGCTTGCCCCTAGGAAAAGGGTAAAAAGAACCGTTGAATTGATTCGGTCTTCTGAGCTTCCTTTCAAGTTTTCTGATCGAATTGCAAGCGGTTACGACTACGGTGATTTTCAGTTTTCGTGTGATGAAAAAAGTGATGACTTTATCAGTAGGGGAGTGTTTTCATGTTATCAGCCGTTGCCTTCGGGTGAAGGCGCTAGCGCAGCAGATGGTGTAGAAAATGACAATATGGCTTTGTCTGAGAACGATTGGCGTCATCTGATTACTTTAGCTCACGAGCAAAAATCTAAAGCTTTTGAGGTGTACTCACAATTTTATTTGGCAACAAGTGGCCAAGAATATTGGTCTGATACACATCAGCTAAGTATCTATATGAACGATTATCATGATGATATTGATAAAGCGTTTGGAGTCCCTTGTAGAGGCTCCGAAATGATTACCGAGCTATATGTACCGCAGGAGCGACTGGAGAAATTCTTAGAGGTCGCTCGACGGGATTTTATTGCCAATAACGTCCACCTTATTTATGGAACTATTCGCCTAATTAAAAGAGACAACGATACTTACCTCCCTTGGGCAAAACAAGATTATGCCTGTGTGATATTCAACTTGCATGTGGACCATATTCAGGAAGGTATATGTAAGGCACAGCTTGATTTTCAGCGATTAATTGATCGTGCACTTGAACTGGGGGGTAGTTTTTTTCTGACTTATCATCGTTGGGCAAGGAAAGATCAGATACTCAATGCCTATCCAAATTTTGTCAGCTTTTTAAAGCTTAAACATAAATATGACAAGAGTGGAGTTTTTTCAAGTGATTGGTATCGGCACTATGTTGAATTGTTTGCGGCTGAACTAAGCACAGAAGATGCTCTGAAGGGGGGATGTTTGTGATTGACTGGAAACCAAGTAAAACAGCAACGCTTATTGCTAAGAGCGTTGTTTTGCAAGCTGCCGATCCTCGTCGCCAACCGTTGATTGACAGCGGCGTCTTAGTTTCATGCGAACAAAGTCTATTATCGCTAGGAGCATCTGGACGAGTGTTTTTGTCACTGGTGCAATTTAGGCTATTTCGGAAGCTCGTGTATTTTCTAGAGTGGTGCATGCTGCCTGGTATTCAATTGCATTACTTAGCTCGAAAAAAGTATATTTATAATCTATTGAAAGATGCAGTTGAAAGCGGTGTTGATCAGATTGTTATTTTGGGAGCTGGCTGTGATGGTTTAAGTCAGCGTATTGTTGGCGAAAAGCATACCCTGAAAGTATTTGACGTGGATCACCCTGCAACTATGGGGGGGGCAGATGTAAAGGGAAGGGATAATGCTATTGTTCGGGTGCCTAGTAAGCTGGACGAGAGTGGTTTAGCCGAGAGGCTGTATTTGGCTGGTTTTGATCGTTCTTTGAAAACTATTGTAGTTGCTGAGGGCGTATTAATGTATCTCTCCAAGGGAGAGGTTGGAAGCTTACTTATTGAGCTATCCCATTTAGCGGATGAAAGGCCAGCTATTATTTTCACCTACATAGATTGTGTGCCACGAGCGGACATATCGTTCAAAAACTCACATAAATTAGTGACCTGGTGGCTAAAAAGAAGCGATGAGCCTTTTCGCTCGGGGAGTGATGCCTCGTCTCTCAGGTGCCTGCTAGGTGAGGCTAGCTATAGAATTCATAAAGATGCTGATCACAAAGTACTGGCAAATGAGGTATTGAAGTTTGTAGGGTTAGCTGATGAGGTATTGGCTATCGGCGAGCGCGTTGTATTGGCTTATTAGCTGTTGGATATGCTCAAGGGGCAGCAACAATACAGGACAGGAACCCTTAAAAAATAACGACACCCAAATACATTATAAAAACTAGACCTCCTCTACTTTCAAGAAATTTCTCGCTCATAGACCCAAAACACACAATACCCCCAAAGCTAATGCCTTGGGGGTATTTATGGGTGCAGGAGTGATAGGTGCTAGAATTTGACGAGTGCCTGTCCACGATTATCCACGCGTTTCTCATAAAGACCTCTCCAACACCTAAACGGCTGTTGATTACTAGCGCCAGCTCTAGCCGGCTTCTAACTAAAAAAATATAGTCTAGCGATCGAGGCTGGTCAATAAATGTACAGCTCTGCCGCCAACAATGCAGCGCAACAATGCAGGACAGGCGCACCTAAATACTCAAGCTGAGAACTAAAACACAGCACAATAGCCGTCAATTACAATTTTTAACAGATTTATCAAGCCCATACACCTAGGCTAACGACAATCATAAAATACGATGTACTCACCGGTCTGGAGACACACATGAAGCATTCACGAACATTAGCCCTTGCTGGCTTAGGCCTTACCAGTCTATTGACTGGTTGTGATGGCGGCACGATTACCTACACGCCCAACTCACAAGCCAATAGCTCTGCTAGCAGCATCTCCAGTTCATCATCAAGCATTGATGACTGCGCCATTGGTACCGCTGGCGCACCCGCGTGTTATGCCATCACCCCCAGCAAAGAGCAATGTGCAATCGGTAACTGTGAAGTGGAATACACCACCGCTGATGCTTGTGGCGTAAAGGGGCTGGACGCTCAATTTATTTTTGAAGGCTATGACCCCAGCCGCTGCCAGCCACCTGAATTCGATATCTGCAGCGCCATCAATGGCCGCACCTATTACACCACCACTTTAGAGGAAGGTGGTAGTACGCCGAACGGTGTTAGTAAAATGCATTGGCAAGCAAGCTTTAAAGACGGCCAGCTTTCTTTACTGCAATCGGACTTTGGCATAAGCGGTACTTATAGCTGTAGCAACAACCAAGTGATTGCCACCTTAGATAACGGCAGTGGCAATAAAGAAATGATTATTGAGCTTAGCGAAGACACTACGCAATTTAAACTCGACCCACTAGGTACAGGCGAACTCACCTACGCCTATTCCGAAGCAAAAGATACTGACAGCTGCCGCGGAGTGGCTGGGAAGACCTTCAGTACACCACCGGCCATTAGCAACAACCTAGAAGATGGCCCCACCCTTTTTGAATTTTCCACAGCGCCCAATACAGTGATTTATGGCTATAGCGATATTCGCGAAAGAGGTTATTACGACTGCGACTTAGGCCAGCTGCATGTGCATTTAGAATCCAAACCAACGCCCCTGCTATTCGATGTTAATCGCCATGCCTTTGATATCACTTTACTGGGCGAACCGAACATTACCTTGCCGCAAGTTACTACCCCCATAGCCTGCACCGCGCAATACGCTCCCGTGTGCGCCGCCCAAACGGTACAATGCGTAACAACACCTTGCTACCCTATTCACACGACTTATAGCAATCAATGTGTTGCCGATGCAGCAAAATTACACACCCTTTTTGAAGGCGAATGTGGTGACAAGGAGGGGCAAAGTTTTGTTGAGCCCACCCCAACTATTTGCCCAGCGAATATTGACCCCGTATGCGGTAAGGTAAAGACCAATATTCAGTGCATTACTGCGCCCTGCCCAAACAGCGAATACAAAACCTTTAACAATAGCTGCGAAGCCAACGCCAACCAAGCGCAAATAAGCTTTAAGGGCTTATGCAGTGACGTAAACTTAGAGCAAACAGTCAGCTTTGAGCAACAACCCACTCGCCTGTATAACGTAAAAAGCGATGCAACATCACCAGGCCCCATGCCACAAGACAGCGGCATTAACATCATTAGCGCAACAATTAGGGATGACATTCTAATGGCCAAATTAGGCTATTCAGGCTGTAATGAGCAACCTATATTCTTTAACGTCGACGCATCAATTCTACTTGCAAGCTTCCCAGAGCAAACGAGCTACACCTTCAGTAAAACTACTGAAGACTTATGCCAAGCGTATTTTGAAACCACCTTTGAATACGACCTATTGCCTATTCGTGGCAACTTCCCCGACCAAGTTGAAGGTAAAGGCGGCTTAATTGTAACGGGCGAGCTTTACCAGCGTTAATCAATACAAGCATAAGGGGCGAGTTGATTTAACCCCTTACCTCACACCAAATACAAAGCCGCACCCTCTTACGGGTATGCGGCTTTTTTTGGCCTAGACTTTTCCAGTACGGTACCGACTAGCAATGAGCTAAGGGGCGTGCATTAAATAACTTCCCGCTTTTGAACTCCTGGGTTCACGCTTGCCTTCGTTAAAAATATTTACAATAGCCAGCTATTACGTCATATTTTTGCCTCGTCAAGCAAGCACCCAAAAACCCAAATTCCAGCAACTTATTCCGTGCACGCCCCTAACGCCCCCAAACGATTATTACCTCGAGCTCAAAGCCAAGCACATCTCAACCATAGATATGAACTAAACTTAACAAAAGTTGAGCCATCAACTTAATATATTTAAGATAAATAAAGGTGAAATATGGCCAATACACGCACCCTTTTAAGTGGCTTATTCATATCAATCAGCGTATTGCTGGCCGCTTGCAGCCAAAATAAAACAGCCTATAAAATATACGATGCAATACCATTAGCTACAAAAAATGAAATTCGTGTACTCATCAGTAAAGAGCAGTACCTGCAAAGGTGCCGCTGGGGCGGGCATGGCTGCTCATCACAAACAACCCTTGCCGAGCTATTTTATATTGATATTCCCACTACACTCACCACTTACTCTCCCGCGAAATTTTCCCCGCTATTGCATAAAATAGCGACAAGCCAAGAGATAGAAGACTTCAGTAAAAACAGTTTAGGCTCTGATACGCTACTGACTATTAAGCATCGAAAAGATTTAGTGTTATGCCAAATATCGGGTGACAACTGCTCAAATAATACAATTTTAACAGCCCCAAGTAACGCCCTCGAAAACTCAGAAAAATACGCGTTAGCGCGCTCTGGCCATTATTTTTTATGGCACGACAAGCTTTACCGACTCCCCACCAACAGTGTATTAAGCGACCTTAGTCTCTCGCCTATATATCAAGCCTTTAAAGCCCGCGTACAAACGGAATTTTCAAGCCTCGACGGCGCCCGTATTCCGCACCAATTAATCGATAACCAATACATTATTGCATTGCGCAGGTACACCCCCGCCAATGAAACACTTTTTGCTTTAGCCTTTGACTTACAGAAACATTCCACCCTGGAAATACACCGCCCCACATCGGTAGCCTCCACGGAGAATAAAGCCACAAAGCCCAAACTCGCCTTACACGCCTCGGCAGCACAACAGCATAATGGTGAACTCCTATTTCTAGTAGAGGAATTCGCTTACGAGGGCTTTAAGAAAACGGTCACACAAACCTCTGTATTTAATAACACCACTAAAATATTTAGCCCTATTGAACCGTTTGAATATACTTATAGCGCACCGACATGGGATACCATTAACCGCCGATTTTTATTAACCAAATGGCGCTCAGGTATTCAGATCAGTGAAATCACTTATTAAGGGGCGAGGTAAAACAAGCCAGAGTAGGCAGCCCTTAAATAATAAAACACCTAAACTTTAGATAGAATAACAATTCGGAACATCAACAAAAAGAACGCTAAGGGGCAGACCGAACGCAGTTTTCCGGCCCAGCGACTAAGCTTGGAAGCAAGGGGGGTTATCGAGGGGCAACAATGAGAATAATATTAAAAATTTATCTTCGCGCGATAAACTCATGCCATGCCGCGGGGTAATCGGCTTCATTCAGCGTTAGCTTTATTATTTCCGGCGGATAGGGTAACGGCGGCACATCTGTAGATGCTGTAGATAATTCACAAGGCAGATATAGCTGAACACGGCAAGCAACCAATAAGTGATGGACTGATTGCAGCCTTTCACTATCTTCTTTTTCAACAGCATCATTAAGTCTTTTTAAATAATAAGCCCCTTCGTGAGCGTATATTTTATCGCCCACTATAGGGTGCCCTAACTCGGCTAACTGGGCGCGTATTTGATGCTTTCGGCCCGTGAGTAATTCGCATTCTACAATCGAAAAACTATTACCGTTAACCACAAACGACTCAATAACATTGAAGTGAGTAGTACTAATTTTACCCAGTTTATTTTTTTGATTTGTAGGTTCTTCGTTTGAATTTTCACTGACATTCACGGGTGTGCAATACATTTTGCAGCGTATTGCACTGTTGGGATTTGTGGCTAGCCGGCATGTAAATGGCTGGCTTTGCCAAGCTGGCTTGCCCCATACAATCGTACGATAAACCTTTTTTTGTAAAATATCTTTAAGCTGAGGCTGCCAAAACTTAGTGCTAGCGTTGTTTTTTGCAAAGAGCACAAACCCGGCTGTTTCTAAGTCTAGGCGATGCAGCGGTTGCGCTTGGGGAAGATTTAATTCGCGGCGCACCAATGCCGTTAAGGTATTATAAATATTACGCGTAGTGCGTTGCACAGGCAGATTGGCAGGCTTGTGTACAATGAGCAACTCAGTATTTTGCCAATAGGCCTTCCAGCATGTATTCACTACTGGCTCAACATATTGCTTTAGACTAAACGCTATTGTGTCTCCGGCGTTTAACGTCGGGTTGCCGGATAGAGTTTTATTTTGTATTTTTAACGACTCAGCAACCAGCGATAAGTCCCAACTTTCTTTTATAAAAAAAGGAAATTGGGCATCTAAAAAATCATAAAGTCGCGTGCCTTGCTGCTTGGCCGCTACTGTCATCAAGAAAGGGGTGCTCATACTTTTATCCACAAAAAGTAGCCACCCGCCCAGGCACCCTTTTCGTTATACAATTTTTCAATTTCAGCAGCACTTACCTTCGCTGAATATATTCTGATTGATTGTAAAACATTTCCATCCCCTCGAATACCCTGCCCTACTTCGCGGCTCGAAGGGAAAACCAGCAGGCCCTTTAACTCCCTGATAAAGGGCCTAGCCTACCCCTAAGGCGCCAAACTATTGATATATTCTTCAACATTAACCCAGCCATCGCCGTCGGCATCTTGCATGGCATCATTAGCATTGCTGGGGTCTAAGCCGTTTTGAGCCTCCCACGTATCGGGCATACCATCGCGGTCGGTATCAACCGGTGCGTTACCGCCAGCAATATTGCCAACAACATTGGGCAACCCAAGCTCGTTTTCATTTTCAATGCCGCGCCAGGTTCCATTCACCTTAGCGCCTTTTGTGCCGTAGGATTTCAGCTCATTAATTAGCAAGGTATCTACAGGGTCTCGTACTTTTGATGCACCAGCATTGGCAATAATATGATTAAGCGCATCTTGTGCCGCTAAAGGGCTTACCGGTGGGTAATCAATATTGGCAGCACTTAACCACGTTATATTGCCGTTCGATAAACCGTAATCGTCACCGGTTAATTGACGAGGGTTATAGGCGCCGTTTTTATCGCCGTCCAGCCAATTGTCTTGTGCGAATATTTCGTAGGCTTTACATTCTTTGGCTAAAGCATCGTTCGCACTTTTTGATAATGGACCAGAGATAAATACACTGCCTAGCATTTGCCCATAAAACCGAACACCGCTGTCGTAAGCACTGCCGCAATTACTGGGAAAGCCCAGCATATAACCCGAATCGCCCCAGTTATACACCACGTTATTAACCCACTGTACCGTGCCGCGCGCTTTAACGTTGCGGGTCCAGTTGTCGATATACAGCGTATTAATAACGGATGAACCTAATTTTGCATCCATCAAACCGCCCGTAGAATGGTTGGCGAGACCTTGCGCAACAATCGAGTTTTGTAGAGTAATACGGCCAAGGTCGCCTTTGTTGTCGGGGTTGATGTCGTAGTTACCGTCGCGGCCCCACGATATAGAGACATGATCGAAAATAATGTCTGTCCCATTCGCTATGGCAACAGAATCTTGGCCGCTTGTACCTACCCTACCCATGCGAAAACGCAGGTAACGCACAATGGTATTGGAAGCTCCCGAAAACGATGTGCCTTGGCCATACAGTACAATGCCGTCACCCGGTGCCGTTTGCCCGGCAATGGTTTGATTTTTCTTGAAAATTAAACGGCTATTTAGGCGAATAACCCCGCCCACATCAAATACGACAATACGATTAGGCTGACTGATGGCATCACGTAAAGACCCGCTACCGCTATCGTTCAAATTAGTAACGTGTACCACTTGGCCACCGCGCCCCCCTATCGCATAACGACCAAAACCCATAGCACCTGGAAAGGCCAATGTTTCACCATCAGGCTCAACGGTAGGTGGCGACGGTGGTGGCGTTTCAGCACAATCGACACCAGTAACGCCAGGCCCAATAATACTTATTGAATCGATATTGGCCAAACCATTGGCGGTATCAGCCACTAGCGATAAAGTATTTACCCCGCCTTGCAGCTGAATAATCACACTCGTGTTTTGCCAGCTAGCCCAGGCGCCGGTTGTTGATAAAACAACAGGGTAAGCACCATCAGCCCCGTTATTGACCAACAACGTACCTGAACGTGGCGCCCCCCCACCGTTCGCAAAGCGCACATTAATACTCGCGCTACCGGCAGTATCGGCAATCACAGACCAACTTAAACCTGCACCGATGGCATTTACGGTATTGGCATAGCCATCGCCATTAAAGCCATCGTGATCCATATCAACCGGCACAGAAAGAGTATTGCAATAACCTACCTGCCCCTCCTCTAATGTAATCGTATTATTTTCTATTGCATTTACACTGCTAGCAGCACTGCTCGATATAGCGCTACTGGATTGCTTACCGCTAGAATACTCAGCACTAGACTGCTCACTACTGGGGAAAGCCATACTCGATACGGAATGGCTCGACGCAGGAGCGCTCGAAAAAAGACTGGATGACGAATTAATTTCATCGCCACCACAAGAAGCCAAACAACTTACCGAAAGCATAAGGGTTAAAGGTTTTAATCTCATAACTGTATCCAATATTATTATTTTTTAAAGATCGGCCTTGTAAATTTTTTCGAAAAATCGAGCTACACAGAAAAGCCCACAGTAAAATTAAGAACTAAAATTTAGGCTAAACATTAATGCCATCACCATCAATACCATTGATACGGTGGTGGGGTTGTTACTTCGGGAGCGTTATTCACCCCCGTTGCGCCATCGTCCACTAAACCATAAAAAATATTTTCCGACTTACTGCTGTAAGCTTCTAAATCACCTTTATACACAGCACTACCCGCGGCGGTTAAGTTATTGCCGAACCAACCCATTGGATAAAAAGCCGACAGCACGCTGGCGTCATCCGTAACATTAAAACTGGCAGCCCCATGATGGGGATTACTGGCCACCCCCAATAACGTTAATGCCCCCACCGTTGCATTCCCCGTTACTGTGCCATTAATAATGGTGGCTTGATTTTCTATGCGTGCATTTTCGCTCACACTCCCCCCTAAAATTTTGGCATAAGGGCCAACATATACACTACTGGGCGTGGTAACTAATGCACAACCGCCACCATTACTGTGGCGTACCGTACCGCTGGGGCATAATGCTTTTACGCCATGATTAAAACCTTCTGGCCATGCACCTTTAATTTCGACCATGTAAGGGTAACGATAAATACTCGGGTAAGCGGTGCCATCCATAGGTTGCTGCCATACGATTTTTTGGTATTGCGTTGGCGCCGCTAACACTACTAGAAAAACGATTTCTTGGTCAGTAATGCAAAAACTCAATTCGCCGCCCACATCACGTTTTAAACGGCTATAACGCGGGTTTTGTAATTGACTGTCTGTAACAACTAAACCCCAACGCCAGCCCGAATTAGCCGCAGCCTGTGTAACGCCACGAAAATTAATCGTCACCGCCTGTGCGCCGGCCTCGGGGTATAAGCGCGTTACGTTGTAACCCCAGCGCTGGGGTGCCCAATAAAAGGGAGCATTAAAACGGCGAGTTTGTTGCCAGTCATAATCCAAGGCCTCTAACTGGGTTAAGCGTAAGCGGCGCTGGGTATAGTTAGAAGCCGTATCGGTAATATTGCCGTAAGCACTGCGGTAAACCGCCCCCTGGTCGGTGCCATCGGGATTGCGGTAATCCCATGTCACGTTATGCATAGCCCACTCACCAAAGGTGTCGTTTAATTGCTCTATATCCCAACCTTGGTTATTCATTAATTTTTGGAAAGGGTCACCTTGGCCGCTCGGTGCACTGGCTGTCCACATTTGGTTAACAGCGCTGGGGCAATGCTTGTCTTTGATATACTCAAAAAATTGCCAATTACAATAACGGTTACGGGTGTTGCCGTAATGTAAATGTGCGCTATTCGCGAGCATTTCGGAGCAATGCACATTATCGCGGAATATTTGATGCGGCATCCAATTGGCATGGCTTTCGTAAATCCAACAACTGCTACCCCCACAATCGGGGAAAGCAGGCGTTAAAGATTGCACCCCGTGCATAAATTCGTGCGCTAAACCCCACTGGTCATTGGCTGCACTAGGCCCCACCCACATACCGGGAATACTAATACCTTGGTAATTCCACGCTCCGCCCCACAGCGGAAATTCGTTATCAAAATGAATGGTCGCTTTATATTTTGTTGCGCTATCGCAGTAAGGCTCGGGGAAATTAATAGCAGAGTTAAAATATTTATCCCAAATCATTTCTAATGTGGTTGCCGCTTGCTGAGCACCCGCAATATCAATATTGGTACCGTCAGGCCAATAAAAAGCAAAGTGCTCGCTTTCGTAGCGCAGTGGCTGACCATCACTCCCGGTCGGGGTTGTACTCCAAGTACCTGCCGTACAACTGTTAGTTGCCGTGGTTGGGCAGCTATCCGCCCACTGGGTTTGCGTCGTCCCCGTTTCACAAGCTTGCGGGTTCGGGTTATTAACCGATGACGACGAAGCCACGCTAGAAACAACGCCCTCACTACTGGATGCCAAAGTACAAGCAACCGCCGTAACGCCGCTTTCCATTACCCATAATGCATCAATATTTGGCAAGCCGGCATCGCTTTCAGCGGTTAAATAAAGCGTGTTTTCTCCCGCCAGCAAACTCACCGTAACGCTTTGCGTTTGGTAATTAGTCCACAGGTCGGTGGCCTCAAACGCAACTGCACCCTGACTAAGGCCACCCACATAAATACCCGCTACGCGTGCTGCCGCACCACCATTGGCATAACGCCAGGCCAAAGTATAACTGCCCATTTCGCGGGCATTAATTTTCCACGTAATGCCACTTGCAACAGCATTAGCCGCATTGGCATAGCCGGTGCCCGTAAAACCGGCATGCGTATTTTCAACCACGCCGTCTACTGCACAAAAACCCATTTGGTTTTCTTCGATCACCAATGCCTGAGTGGCACTGCTACTAAAACTTTCGCTACTTAATCCAAAGCTAGAGCTGATGCTGGAGTTATTTACCCCAGCGGCACTGCTTATAGAAATTGAAGGAGAAGAAAGTGAGCTTGCCGCCTGACTCATAGCGGTTGAGCTACTTTGCGTTACCCCACCACCGCAGGCCGATAACCCAACCGCGACTAAGGCCGTAATACTGAGCCTGTATATTTTCACTTTTCTTCGCCCTCTACTTTTTAGAACAAGGCAATAATAGTTTATCCAATGTGGCGCCCTTCTCTAAACGCTAAAGAGCGCACGCCAGAGATCGAACAACATCAATATCTACGGATATCGGCCTTATGTAACACAGTATAAAAAGCACAAAGCTACAAAAGCCAACATCAAGCATTAATGGATAAAATAATATTTACTCGCCCTTTTTTTATTGAATAGATAACCGTTGGATAGGTAATCGTTGGATGGACAATAATTGGTATGACCTACTCGATACTTAAAGTCACTTTAATCTGCCGAAAAAACAGGATACAGCGTAATCAACATACTCACTTTGCTTTTTGGGGCGTAATGTGAAGGCATCGACTTAAATTGGTAAGGCCTAAACAGAGAGTGATTTACGCATGCGCTCTTAAGCTCAGAATTCAATAATGACTTTGTTAATAGTCATTAGGGACGAGGCAATAATAGTTTATCCAATTAGGCGAAGAGATCGGCTTTCT
>NZ_CEXWTU010000058.1:0-1711 GCF_982758155.1 Marinagarivorans sp.
TTGCTCAAAGCGTTACATGCCCCGGCATGCGCCTCTTCGAGCGCCTTGCTGAGAAAACAGGCTCCCTCGTCTAATTGGACAAACTATTATTGCCTCGCCCCTAATACTAAAAAGCCCAATCACTCACAGAGCAATCGGGCTTTAACGGCAAGCTTTAAACCGCCCCTAGAGCGCAAATAATTGCAGTCTATCTCGGCGGTTTCCTCATATAAACTTAAAGAAGATTAATGGTATTACTAGGGGCATCAAACATACCACCACTCAAGCCCATACCCATCGGAATGGTGCGGTTAAAGTCGCGAATGTTACCCACCGACGAATTATTCGCCTGTGAAGAAAACCCACTTTTGAAGCCAGGTAAACCTGATGCTACCAATACCGGCGCGCAAGGTGTTGAGTGATTTCGACCATTACCCATACAGGTGGTCTGAACAAAGGCCGTAGTATTGATCAAACCTTCGTCCATCAAACGCTTGATAAAGTAAGCCGGCACTTGGCTGATGTAACGTACCATTTCATCGTTGGTTTCTGGCCCAGAACTGTGGCAAGAGTTGTGCGCATCACCTTGATAAGCGGTGTCGTGCCCTTTCCAAGCTCCTTGGTGATTACCCAGCTGCAAGGTTGCCACTTTTGTTAAACCACACTTCATAGCAGCCACAATAATATCGGCCTGCGCCTTACCCTTAGCCACAATGTTGTTGCCATTTGTATAAGTCGCGTTGCAACTTGCTTGATCAGGCTGGTCAGCTTCAGACGCATTGCGAATATTTTCTTCAATCTTCATCAACGCTTGCTCATGCTCCTCAAGACGCATCAACTCTTCGCTGCTCAACTTACTTTTGATCGATGTAATGGCTTCGTACTGCGCTGCAAAAGCACTTTCATAGGTTGTATCAGAGCCTACTTCAATTTTGGAATTGAAGACTTTTTCGTACAGCGCCGCAGGGCTATCAATAAATGGGCCTGTCGTACTGACCATAGTATTCGGGCCAGCATCAACACCTAGACCAGCATCGGAACCGGCATACAAAAAAGGAATCGGGGTGGTTGCACCCAACACCTCAGCAATACGCTGATCATAAGTCGGCACACCATAAGCACCACCGCTATCATTAATACCGCCCAATGCATGTGCTGCCGCGCCGTGCCCTTCAATTAGAGCATCCACTTGACGAAAACGACACACAGAAGCAACACCCGCATAAGGCTGCGTAACATTGTTCATATTGCTGGCGCTAGAAGGTAACCATTGATCGTTACGCGCGCCACTGTTGAGGTAGCAATAAACCACACGTACATCAGGGCCAGCTGCCATTGCATGCCGAGTGGCCATCAAGCCCGCGAGCAATGATGACGCCCGCAATACCGGCATTGAGATACCCGCCTTGGCAATCATCGATAAAAAGCTACGTCGATCACGCGCTATAAACTGTCGCTTTTCTTCATGAGCACGCTCCTGCTCACGCTGATAACCTAACCAGTTAGCTTTGGCTTGCGACATACGCTCACGCACTCGAATGATGCGATCAGCCTTATGGCCCGGAACTGTTTTTTTAATATCTCGAATGTCTTTCATAATTCAACCTGTCAAAATCTAGAAATAAATTAATGTATTGTCTTAAGCTTAGAAGAGGCTGGAGCACCCAGCCTTTTTGTTACTTTCTAAAGCGAATGACATCCGACATACCCAACGCTTTTAACATCGCGCGCG